>CATJWI010000101.1 GCA_949744075.1 uncultured Eubacteriales bacterium
AAGAAGGGCACGTTAGCCTCCCCCGCCACCGCCTTGGCAAGCAACGTCTTGCCGGTGCCCGGGGGGCCCACCAGAAGCACGCCCTTGGGCAGCTTGGCCCCGATCTCGGTGTATTTCTGGGGGTTGTGGAGGATGTCGATGATCTCTTGGAGGGACTCCTTGGCCTCGTCCTGTCCGGCCACATCCCGGAAGGTGACCCCCGTCTTCTTCTCCACATAGACCTTGGCGTTGGCCTTGCCCACGCCGCCGATGCCGCCCATGCCCCCCATCTTGGAGGACATGGAGCGCATCACCAGGTAGAACAGCCCCACCATCAGCACCGTGGGCAGGATATAGTAGCCCAGGAAGGAGAGAATGGGGGAGAGGGGCTCTTGGTACTTCACCCCATACCGGGTAAACTCGTTCTCATCCAGCCAGGAGACAAAGTTGGGGTCGCTGATGGGCACGAAGAAGTAGGTGTGCCCCGTCTCCTGCTGGTTCTCCAGGGCCACCACCTGCTCGGCGAGCTGGGCGTAGCGCTGCTGGTGCTGCTCCAGGGCGGTGGTGTCCTGGAGGGAGGGCCGGTTGTTTTGCAGCTCCTCCAGCTCCGCCCGGGCCGCCTCCAAAGCGTCCTCCGGGTCGATGAGCTCACCCTGGGGCTCTACCCCCGGTTGGGCGAACTCCCCGGTGGCGCTGTCCACTTTGGGGTAGAGGGTGTACTTGTCCGAGGCCATGCGGATCCGGGAGATCTTTCCCTCCTCCAGCATCTGGCGGAAGACGCCGTAATCGATCTCGGTGGTGTTGGCCGCCTGCCGGGCGGTGGTCATATAGTTGAAAAACAGGGTGATGGCCAGAGCCCACAGGATGGCGGAGGCCAAAAATACGCTGTTTTTCTTCTTGTTGGGCCCGCCGGCGGGCTTTTTCTGGTCGTTCTTGTTGGAATCGGGCATAAAAACGCCCCCTTTTCTTTATTGCGTAACCAGTATGATACCATACCGAGGGAAAAAATACAAGAAAAGGGCCGGTAAACTTTCTATGAATTAAAGAGGGGCGCCCCCGCTGGGGCGCCCCTCATCTGTCTCTTATTCTGTTTCCGAGCTCAAAGAGATGCGGTAGAGCAGAGGCCGGCCCTCCAGGAGGGGGTGGGAGACGTACTGCAGCCAGCAGATATCCCCGTCCAGCACCACCGGGTCGGTGGGGGGCATGGGAACCTCCTTCAGTACCTGCTCCTCTCCCACCAAGCTGCCTTTGCCGTCCAGAAGTTGGTAGTGGAGCCCGTCCTCCTGGGCCCACATAGCCACAAAGGTATCCCCGTTGACCTTCACCAGCCGGGCCCGGTCGATATCGGTCTCGCTCTGGGTGAGCCAGGTGAGCTCCGAGTGCCGGGCGTCCTTGCCGGTGTAGGCCAGGAACACGTTCAGGGGCGCGCCATCGGTCCCGTCCTGGGGACCGGAGCAGCCCAGAAACAGGTAGCCCTCGTCGGAGACCTCCAGCCCGCTGCCGATGGCGTGGGTGACGTTGTCCCCGATCTTTCCATGGATCTTCAGCAGGTCCAGCTCCCGGCTTCCCGCCTGGAGCACAAAGGACCGGGGATAGGCGTCCCCGTGGTCCACGGTGACCATTTTATCCCCGTCGAACCGGATGAACTG
Organism: uncultured Eubacteriales bacterium; assembly: GCA_949744075.1. Lineage (GTDB taxonomy): Bacteria > Bacillota > Clostridia > Oscillospirales > Oscillospiraceae > Vermiculatibacterium. The sequence continues at coordinate 1,629 of CATJWI010000101.1, forward strand.
GCCGAAGGAGTGGGACACATGGTTGTCGGGGTATTGCCCGCCCATGACCTTCTGGATATGGAAGGAGTCGGTATCCATGAGGACGGTGAGGTTAGACTGGTGACCGTCATAGCGCTGCCGGGCGGTGTAGAGGGCCACGGTGTCCCCGTCCCCGCTCACCGCCATCCGGGAGGTAGTGGCGCAGAAGGGATAGATGGTGTAGCTCTCCCGGCCCTTCACCGACACGGCCCCCAGCCGCTTCCACTCCCGGTCGTACTGGACGACGCGCAGGACCTCCAGGCTGTCGTCCTTGTCCTCGTTGGGCTGGCCGTAGGCGACGTAGAAGTGCTCCCCGGAGTCGAAGAAGGCGCCGAACAGGGGCAGCTCCTCCGCCAGGGTGATGGTGGAGACCAGCTCCCCCTGGGCGTCGAAGCGCTCCACGGTGATATTGTCGATGGGGTAAATGGTATAATTTGACCGGTCTTCCTCGGCCTGGAAGTTCACCACCAGGCCGGAGAGGGTGCCGTCGCCGTTGTCGATGCTGTAGTAGCCCTCGGCCCGTCCCCGGGTGGGCTGGCTCACCTCATAGCCGCTGTTCCGGCCGAAGCGGGCAGCCTGGGACCAGTCCTGCTGGCTCTGGCAGACAGTCTGCTGGATGCCCTCCAGGGCCACCGGGAGGAGCAGTTCCATGGTCCGGTAGACCAGTACGTTGGCGGAGGCGTAGGTCAGCTGGGCCTGGGGGGTAAAGCGGCCCTCCTGGTCTCCCTGCATGAGCCCGTAGGCGGCGATGGCCTGGGCGGACTCAGCGGCCCAGGGGCTGATGGAGTCGGCGTCGGTATAGCTCATCGGCTCCCCGGCGGGAGAGAGGGGGTAGCCTAACTTGTCGGAGACAAAGTCCAGCAGGGCCACCATGGTCTTGGCGGCCTGCTCCCGGGTCAGGGGGTCGTCAGGCATAAAATACCGGGTGCCGTCGTCATCCACCCGCCCGTCCATGATCCCAAAGCCGGCGATAACGGGGGGCGTGGCATGATGGGGGGTGTCGGCGAAATAATCACTGGGTACGGCGGGATACTGGTCCAGCTGGGCCTTAGGAAAGGAATACTTCAGCAGGTCCACCAGCATCATGGCAAAATAGCTGCGGCCGATGGGCCCGTTGCCGCCGATGTAATGGGCGCCGTCATTGATCTTGGACAGAGCAAGATAGGCTTCCAGGGCCCAGTCGGGGATTTCGGCGTAGACACCATCCGCCGCCCGGGCCGAAGGGGCGGCCAGGGAGACCGTCAGGCAGAGGGCCAAAAGGAAGGAGAGATATTTTTTCAAAGTGAGCACCATACTTTCAAAGGCATTTGACACCATTTTACCAAATCCCTCCCAGCCAGTCAAGAGACGGCCCCGCCCCATTTTTTCCTTTTTCCTTTTTACTTTTTCCCTCCAATGTGCTATACTGTCTCTATCTATAAAAATCGCAAAAAAACGGAAGGCGGAGGCAGCATGGACAAGGACCGGAACTGGAAGGAGAAGCAGCAGGAGGCCGACGGCGTCATCGAGGGCCGCAACGCCGTCATCGAGGCCCTCCGGACAGGCACTCCTATCGATAAGATCTACATCGCCAAGGGGGACACCGACGCCGCCCTGGGCCACATCGCCGCCAAGGCCCGGGAAAAGGGCATCGCCATCGTGGACTGCGACCGGCGAAAGCTGGACGGCATGTCCATTACCCACTCCCACCAGGGGGTCATCGCCATGGCCGCCGTCCGGGAGTACGCCGACGTGTCCGACATCCTCGCCGCTGCCCGGGAGAAGGGGGAGGCCCCTCTTATCGTGGTCTGCGACGAGCTCTCCGATCCCCACAACCTGGGGGCGGTGATCCGTACCGCCGAGTGCGCCGGGGCCCACGGGGTCATTATCCCCAAGCGCCGCAGTGCCGGCCTCACCGCCGTGGTGGCCAAGACCTCCGCCGGTGCGGTGAGCCACGTGCCCGTGGCCAGGGTGGCCAACCTCACCGCCTGCCTCAAGGAGCTGAAGGAGGAGGGGGTCTGGGTCTTCGGCACCGCTGCCGACGCCCGGCAGACCATTTACCAGGCCGACCTAAAGGGCCCCGCCGCCATCGTCATCGGCTCTGAGGGTACGGGTATGGGCCGGCTGGTGCGGGAGACCTGCGACGTGCTCCTCTCCATCCCCATGAAGGGCAAGCTCAACTCCCTCAACGCCTCAGCGGCGGCGGCCATCCTTCTTTACGAGGCGGTGCGCCAGCGGCTGGGCTGAGCTATGTTAAATGTTTAATCACCCTGTTTCACGTGAAACATTTGTTCGATTCGGAGGGGCGAAATGGCAAAGGACCGGGACGACCAACTGGATCAGGAGGAGTTTTCGCTGGACGCCATCCTGGCGGAGTTCGGCAGCGGAAGCGGTGAGGCGCGGCAGGGGGAGCCCCCGGCCGTCCCTTCTGACGCCCCGGCGGAGGCCCCAACGCCCCCCCGGGACGAGCTTGGGGAGGAGGACTGGTTCCCCGAGAGTCCCTACGCCAGGCAGAGAAAGGAAGGGCGGGAGTCTGCCCCTGAGGGCCCCCGGGGGGTGGTGACCCCCTTCCCGGGCCGGGGCCTTCCAGAGGAGGAGGAAGAAGAGGAGGCGGACCCGGAGCCCGAGGAGGAAGAGGACCTTCCCCCAGACACAGAGCCCGAGGAGGTCCCGGAGAAGAACAAGGTATTGGAGTTCCCCGAGCCCGAGCCGGAGAACCCGGTGGCGGCGGGCATCGACCAACTCCGCCGCCGGGCAGACCAGTTTGCCGAGCATATGTTTGAGGAGGAGGGGGCCGAGGATGCCCAGGAGGTCCGCCGGGCGGAGAAGCTGATCCCCGGCGTGGACCGGGAGGAGGAGCTTCTCCCCGTCCGGGAGAGGAAGCCCCGAAAGGTCCTGCCCCCCGCCCCCGACCTGCCCCCGGCGGAGCTGGCCAAGCGCTACAGCCGGGGCCTGAAGGGCCTGCGGCTGCGGCTGGTGCTGGCCTTCTTCCCCCTGGCGGCCCTGCTCTATCTGACTTTGGCCCTCTCGGGGGCCCTGCCCCTGCCGGGGGAACTGGCGGGCCAGGGGGCCCTATGCTGCTACCTTTCCGCCGGACTCCAGGGGGCGGTGCTGCTGCTGTGCGTGGACGCCCTTCTCAAGGGTCTGGCCCGGCCCTTCTACCGCCGGCCGGGGATGGATACCATGACCGCCCTGGCCAATCTCGCCGCCCTAACTGATGCCCTGACCCTGCCCACTCTCTACGGCGGGACCCTGCCCCGGCAGCCCTTCTGCGCCGCGGCGGCTTTGAGCCTCTGGTTTGTCCTCTGGGGGGAGCTCCAGGAGCGGCGGGGCCAGCGCCTGGCCTGCCGCACGGCGGCCTCCGCCTCGGAGCCCTATCTGGTGACCCGGGACGAGGGCAAATGGAACGGCCGGGACACCTATACCAAGTGGTCCGGCCCCCTCAGCGGCTTCGGAAGCCAGGTCCAGGGGGAGAACGGGGCGGAGAGCATCTACCGCCGGGTGGTGCCCGTGCTGTTTCTGGCCTGCGTTCTCTTTTCCCTCCTGTCCTCGGTAGGCCGGGAGCGGAAGGAGGACCTCCTCTGGTGCCTCTCCGCCACCCTCTGCGCCGCAGCCCCCCTATCGGCCACCCTGTGCTTCGGCCTCCCCTGGCGGAAGCTCTCCAAGCGGCTGAGTAAGTCGGGGGCGGCCATTGCCGGGTGGCAGGGGGTCACAAACACCACCGGCAGCTCCAACCTGCTGCTCACCGACATCGACCTCTTCCCTGTGGGGGCGGTGAGCCTCAACGGGGTGAAGATTTTCGGGGACTTCCCCATCGAGCGGGTGGTGGGCTTCACCGCCACCGTCATCCGGGACGCGGGCAGCGGCCTGGACAAGGTCTTCCACGACCTGCTCCGGAGCCAGGGGGCCATCTACCGCCACGGGGAGGGGCTCACCGCCCACGAGGGGGGCGGCCTCTCTGAGACCATCCGGGGTCAGCAGGTGCTGGTGGGCTCGGCCTCCTTCATGGTGCTCATGGACGTGGCCCTGCCCCCGGGGCTCAAGGTGAAAAACGCCGTCTTCTGCGCCATTGACGGGGACCTGGCGGGCATCTTCGCCCTCAATTACCACCTGCCGGGCACCGTGGCCCCAGCCATCGACTCCCTCATCCACAACAGGATCACCCCGGTGCTGGCCACCCGGGACTTTAACCTGATCCCCTCCATGCTCCGCCAGCGGTTCAAGCTGCCGGCGGAGAAGATGGAGTTCCCCTCGGTTGACCGCCGCCGGGAACTCAGCGAGCCGGACCAGGACCACTCGGAGACCCTGACGGCGGTCCTCTGCCGGGAGGGTCTGGGCCCCTATGCCGAGGCAGTGGTGGGCTCACGGAGGCTGCGCACGGCGGTGCGGCTGTCGGCGGTGCTGTGCTGCCTGGGAGCCGCCGCCGGGGCCCTGCTGGCCTTCTACCTCACCTTCGTGGCGGCCTACGACTCCCTGACGGCGGTGAACCTGGTGGTCTTTTTGCTCATGTGGCTGGTGCCCACGCCGCTGATCGCGGGGTGGGTGGACCGGTATTGAGATAGGAGATATAGGGCCATTCCGTTTCGCCGGGAGAGGGCGGCAGGTTTCCCCATGGCTGCGTTAATAGTATCACCCCGTAGGGGCGAGCTGTGCTCGCCCGGGGCGTAGGATAGAGAGGAGGACTTGAAATGCTGGAGCTACGGGCAGACCCGTCCTTTGCGGGGCGGAGCTTTGCCGCCCTGGAGGTGGTCTATCCCGGGGAGGAGCAGTGGGATAAGGCGGGCTTCGAGACCTTGAAGGAGGAGCGCTTAGCCGCCCTGCGGCAGCGGTTTCGGGACTATGACCGCAAGGCGGTCTTCGGGGAGAACCCCTGGTCCCGGTACTTTAAGAAGTATAAGAAGTCCTACCCCATCATGATGCAGCTGGAGTCTTACTTGCTGAAAGGGCGGCCCTTTTCGGTGGGGCGGCCCGTCAACGAGGTGGCCTTCCTCACCGAACTGGAGACCGGGGCCCTGCTGGGGACCCACGATGTGGAGCGTATTCAGGGCCCCCTGGAGGTCTTCTGCGACACGGAGAAGACCCCTTATATCGGCCTCAGGGGGGACCAGGTCCATACCTATCCCGGGGACATCAGCGGCCGGGATGGGGCGGGCATCATCCTGAACATGATCGCCGGGGCGGACGGGCGCACCTGCCTGCGGCCGGAGAGCCGCCATGTGGCCTACATGGTCTTCGCCCCCACGGGGATGGAGCGAGAGGTGCTGGAGGAGCTGCTGGACAGGCTTTCCACCTATGCGGCGGTCCTGTGCCCCGCGGCGGAGCAGTATAGGCACCGGATAGAGGGATGACAGAGGGCAAAAAAGCAGGGAACGGTGAAAACGCCGTTCCCTGCCATTGTTTTTCCGCCCGGCAGGACCAGCTTGCATGGTATGTTGTTCCCTTTCGGCGGAAAGGTATTTTCGACCAAGACTTAAGAGGATGCCCCGTAGGGTGCGCCGCCCCCGGCATGCGGTTGGTAGAGGGGCGTATGAAATAAACTTTTTCCGGCCTGCCCGCCCGGGGCGTGGAGGGAAGGAACAACGCACCGGGCGAGCACAGCTCGCCCCTACACACAAGGGAAGGGTACAAGTGGTTTGTTGCTTACACGCACC
>CATJWI010000102.1 GCA_949744075.1 uncultured Eubacteriales bacterium
CAGTGCATCGTGGAGGCCGCCGGGAAGCTGGAGGAGCCGGACTATGAGGCGTTGTTCCGCTCCGTGGCGAGGACCTGGGCCTCCACCGCCACCCGGGGGGCGCTGGAGCGGCTGGCGGTGGGGGATGTCCACGCCGCCGACAAGCTCCGGGTGACTCGGGCATTGCAGACGCTGGATCTGTTCTATGAGACCTTTGACATTCAGGAGGGCGACGGCATGTGGACCGCGCCGGAGGACCGGATCAGCATCTGGTAAGAATAAAAGAACCCCCTGTGCCATGCAGCACAGGGGGTTTTCTTTCACATCCCCATATAGGAAAAGTGCATATAATCGTGGTAGCCCTCGCTGATATCGCTGCTCCAGGCCCAGGCGTCGCCGCCCCAGGACCAGCCGTGCTGGGCGAAGATGCGGACCACTGAGCCTTCGGGGGAGATGGAGTAGGGCTCCACCCCGGGAGCCCAGAGCTGCCCGGCCTCCACCTTGCCCTCCCGGATCTGGCAGTTCCAGTTGGCGTTGATGTCGATGGCGGTGCCGCAGTTGTGCTCCCCAGTGGCGCTGTCGCCCCGCCAGTCATAGCCCCCCAGGTCGTGAATGGGGAACTGCTCAGGGTCGTTATAGATCTCGGTAAAGATGGCGGTGATATCCTCGGCCAGAGCGGCGTTTACCGTCAGGGAGGCGGTGGAGGCGCTCTTGCCCCCGTTGCTGTCCAGCTTCCACACGGGAACGGTGACAGTGGTCATATGCCCGGCGGCCTCCTCCTTGCTGGAATAGCGGCGGAGGGACTCGTCTCCAAAGAGAAGCTGCCTCTTGGCGGAGTTTTCTCCCTGGAAGCTGAGCCAGAAGGGCTGGGTCCAGTAGTCTTCCTCACTGGCCTCCCCCCGCTCCACAGCGTCCCAGAATTCGGTCTCAGCCTGCTCGGCGGCGGTGGGGAGGCGGTAGACCAGGGTGTAGCTGTCACAGGCGGAGCTGATATCCCGGCCGCCGGAGACATAGAAGAAGTCGTGGGACATCTCCTGATAGATCAGGGAGGTGGTCCAGTCCCCCACCTGGGCGGTGAGGGAGAAGGGCTCCCGCAGGGGCGTACCCTGGGGGTCCACCACATGGATGGTGACATCCTTGTCCTCTCCCCAACGGGCGCTGTCCACCTTGTGCAGCACCCGCAGAAGCAGCACGCTGCCGTCGGCCCGCCGGATGGTCTCCTGCCCGCCGAAGGTGCCGTCCTCCCGGCCCTGGACCACCGAGCCCTCATAGAGACGGGCCAGGGCGCTCTGGTAATTGCCGCCCAAGGCGTCCCAGTCGGAGAACGCCTCCTGGGCGGAGGACTGGGGGACTTGCCAGGAGAAGGAGTAACTCACCTCGGGCAGCACCCGCTCCAGCAGCACGGCGGCATCCTGCCGCAAGATGGGCTGGTCCAGAGTGTCCGGGGTGACGGGAAGGAACTCATCGGCGCGCAGCAGCCCTCCGGCCCTGGCAGCCTCATAGCCCGCCGCGTCCCAGGCCAGACCCTGGGAGACTGCTTGGGCATATTCCTCGGGGAAAAAGGCCCGGTCCAGCATCACCAGGTACTGTCCCCAAGTCAAAGTTTCCCCGGGGCCCATGCGGCCGTCTCCCAAGCCCCTGATAAGCCCCAGCTCCACCGCCTCGTCCATGTCGGAGTAGGCCCAGTGGTCGGGGGGCAGGTCGGGATAGGTCTGGGCGGCCAGCACCTGGGCGGGGAGAAGAAGGAGGGCGGCCAGGGTCAGGCAGCAGATACGGCGGAACAGCTTCATAAGGAGTCATCCTTTCTCAAGGTCATTATTATTTTTATTATACTCGAAAGAAGGGCAGGAAGCAAGAATAAGGTCGAAAAGTCTGCACGCCCCTTGCGTCAAAAAGAGCGAATTTGCGTTTCCGGCCGGGCCATGGTATAATAAAATCAACTTTGACCATGCGCCGCCGCAAAGAGGGCGCGGAAAGGAACCCACCATGAGCGAAACCTTGCAGTTCGGAGACCGGGAAGAATTCAGAGCCTGGCTGGCCAAGCACAGCCGCTCCAGCGCCGGCGTCTGGCTCCTCTTTGGGAAGGCGGGGGGCCCCAAGACCCTGATGGCGGCGGAAGCCCTGGAGGAGGCCCTTTGCTTCGGCTGGATCGACGGAGTGATGGAGCGCCTGGACCAGAAGACCTACCGGAAATATTTCACCCAGCGCCGGGAGAAGAGCAAGTGGTCGGCGAAGAACAAGAAGCTGGTGGAGAGCCTGGAGCAGCGGGGCCTCATGACCGACCTGGGCCGGGAGAAGGTGGCCCAGGCGAAGGAGAACGGCCGGTGGGACGCCCCCGACCCCATGGCGGTCACTGAGGAGCAGCTGGCCCAGGTGGCGGCGCTCCTAAGGGGTCACGAGCCCGCCTGTACCAATTTCCAGGCCATGCCGCCCTCGGTAAAGAAGACCTACGCCCGGGCCTACTTCGACGCCAAGACGGAGGCAGGCCGGGAAAAGCGGCTGGCCTGGATGGTGGGCCGTCTGGATCAAAATCAAAGGCCTATGTAAAAACCGCCCCTCCGGCTTTGCCGGAGGGGCGGCGTTGTGTTAGATGACTCTCAGGCGAAGAAGGCGTGGGCCCCAATGGTGGCTACCAGAGGCCGGTTCCGGGAGGCCCAGCTGTTGGGGCTGACCCGGGGATTCAGGAAATAGAGGGCGTTGCCCACGGTGTTGGCCCCATCCAGGCACAGCTTGGCGGCCACCACGCTCTGCTCGTTGGGAGTCAGATTGATGGAGCCGTTGGCCACCGGGCTGAACTGGCCCCGCTGGAAGATGACCTCGTAGACCGTGTCGGGGAACCGGGGGCTGGCCACCCGGTTGAGGACCACATTGCCCACGGCGATCTTGCCCGTCAGGGGCTGGTTGCCGCTCTCGGCGTTGATGATGTGGCTGAGCCAGTAGACCACATCGGCCTGATAGGCGATCTCGCCCGGGGCGATGGGGCCGTCCCCGGCGGTGAGGACCACATCCCCGCCGATGGGGTCCCAGGCCACGCTGGCCCCCAGGGCGGCGGCCAGGGTGCGGACGGGAAGCAGAAGCACGTTGTTATCCACTTTGATGCCTTGGGGCAGGTAGAGATAGCGGCCGTTGGCCACGAGATAGCTCAGGCCGGGCTGGATCTCCATGGTGAGGCCGGGGGCGGTGACCACCGCCCGGTCGTTTTGCCACACGGCGGTGGCGCTGGGGTAAAGAGCCTGGACCACAGGCCAATAAGACACATAAGTGACTTGGTCCCAGACCTGGGCAGGCACGTCCAGGACAATGGGAGCATCGTTGACGATGATATCCATGCCGTCGTCGCCGATCTCCTGGGCCACCACGGTGGTGCTCAGGCTCAGCAGCAGGCAGAGAGTCAGGGCCAATGTAAGAAGTTTTTTCATAAAACAGGTTTCCTCCGATCACAATTTTGGTGTAGAGCGGGACTGTGCTTCTGCACAAAATTGTTACCATATTGTAACCTATTTAAACGGACAAATCAAGAAAAACGGGGCAAAAACGTCAAAACGCATAAAAACGGCGGCTTTCGACGAAAAAACCTTCCGAAAAAAGGTTACAAATCGGAAACAGCCCCATCCGCTGGGAGAGAGGGGATACAAAGAGTAATCAGAAAAGGGAGGCACAAAAACGGACTGTAAAAATGTCCAAAAAAAGGCCCCCGGATCCTTCCGGGGGCGAAAGACTTTTGTCCATTATTCATAAAACCAGTGGGCACCGATGGTGGTGATATAGGTGCGGTTCTCCATGGTCCAGTGGTTGTCGGTCAGGTGGGGGGCCAGAAAATAGAGGCTTTCCCCCACGGTGTTGGCCCCCTCCAGGCAGGCCCGGGCGGCCTCTATGCTCTCAGGGGTGGGGTCCAGATAGACCGTGCCGTTGCGGACAGGCTCAAACTGTCCGCCCCAGCGCTCGTCAAAGATGACGCCGTAGATGGTGTCGGGAAATTCGTTGCTCCTGACCCGGTTGCGGACCACATTCCCCACGGCGATCTTTCCCTCCCAGCACTCCCCCCGGCTTTCGGCGGAGATGATGCGGGAGAGCCAGTAGAGGTCGTCCTGGGCATAGCGGGTGGCAGGGGAGAGGTCCACCGTCCCGGTGGCCGGGTCCCAGGACACCTGGGCCCCCAGCAGGGCGGCCAGGGGCCGCACCGGCACCAGGGTGCAGCCCTCCTCCAGCAAAACGGGCTGAGCAAGCTCCACCCGGCCGCCGTTGCAGATCAGGGCATTCTCTCCTGGCGAGGCCGCCAGGGTGAGCTGGGAGCTTTGGACCACCGCCCGGTCCCACTGCCAGCTGACGGCGGCGTCGGGGATCAGGGCCTCGGCCACCGCCCGGAGGGAGACAAAGGTGGTGTCCTCATAAACGCTGACCGGCCCGGCGTCCAGGGGAGCCCCCTCCAGGGTGAGGGAGGCCCCCCGGGCGGCGGGGGTAAGGAGGAATAGGCAGAAGAGGAAAGCGACTGCTCTTTGGATGGGGTGCTTCACGCAAAACAGCTCCTTTGTTTTTTGTAATATGACTGTAACATAAGGAAGGAGTTGTTTCAAGGCACAATGTTTTCCATGGAAGGGCCTGGGCAAAGGGGGAAATGTAGGGCCGCCATGTCAGGCGGCCGGGAGGGCTTATTGGATGTTTTCCCGGGCACAGTCGTCCAGGACCCGGACTCCCATCTCCTCCCAGGTGGGCAGGGGGTACTTGCGGATGGACACAGCGTCCACCTCGGAGCAGAGCCGGTTTTCCGGCTCCAGGCGCAGACAGTCCTGGGGCCAGGCGGTCTTTTCGAACTTGTTTTTCTCTGTGTGTTTCATCCTATCATCCTCCCGTATCCAGTATGCCCAAAAGCCGGGCGGGGATGAGGGAAAAGGGGGCAAAAAAATCAGCCGGGCCCCGGCCCGGCTGATCCTCAGTCCTCCTGAACGTATTCCAGAATATCTCCCGCCTGACACTCCAGCGCCTCGCAGATGGCGGCCAGGGTGGAGAAGCGGACGGCGGTGACCCGGTTGTTTTTGATCTTGGACAGGTTCACGTTGGAGATCCCCACCCGCTCCGCCAGCTCGTTCAGGCTCATTTTCCGCTCCACCATCATTCGGTCCAGCCGTAAGACGATTTTTCCCATGGTATGCTCTCCTTATTTATAACAGCCCGTCCACGTCGGCTTCCAGCTCCATGCCCCGGGCAAAAAAGCGAGACAGGCACAACACCACCAGGCCCACCACAAAGCTGTCCAGGCGTACGCTGAGCTCTGCCGTCTCCGGCCCCACTACGGCAAAGACGATGCCGCTCATGGCCAGCCCCACAGCGGGGACCCCCAGAAGGAAAAAGCCGATCTCCCGCACCATGCGGACATTGTCCTTTTGAAAGGGGCTGGCGTTTTCCGAGCGTTTCATAATCAGGTGGATGTTGCGGAAGACCATGGCCATGAGCCCAAGGATGACCGCTGCCCCCAGGCAGAATAGCCGCAGGGCGTTCATCTCCAGCTGCCCGGCAGCGGAGACCACCTCCACCTCAAAGCCATAGGTAGCCAAACTCTGTCCAAAGTCCTGGGGAGAAAAGAGCACCGCCTCCATCCCCATGATCAGGGTCAGTACCAGTCCCACCACCATCCCCACGGCTGCGATCCAGTGGCCGATCTCGGCCAGCTTGGTCAATACGGTGACCGCCTTATCCAGCTTCTTTCCCATATACGATCCCTCCCGGCAAAATTTCTCAGACCGGCTCTGATGGGATCAGTGTACCATAGACAATAACGTTTGTCAATACAAATTTAATGTAAAACATTAAAAAATAGATGAGAGGAATTAAAAAGGGAGCAGTAAAAAACCGCTGTCCAGGACAGCGGTTTTCCTTCGGTTATGGAACTTACACAGCGCGGGTGACCTTACCCGAACGGAGGCATCTGGTGCAGACATAGACGTGCTTGGGCGTACCATTCACGATTGCCTTGACCCGCTTCACATTGGGCTTCCAGGGGCGGTTGGAGCGGCGGTGAGAGTGGGAAACCTGGTTGCCGAAAACAACGCCCTTATCGCAAAATTCACATTTGGCCATTCGCTTTTACCTCCTCGCTCGTCAGGATATGCAAAAAAGCATCGGACATTATATTATCAGAACCGGAGGAAAAATGCAAGTACTTTTTTTATAAGGCGGTCATTCTCTTTTTTCCCCGGGAGAATAGGGGGGTATCTTATCCCAGAGGGAGACGCAGCCGATCAGCAGGGAGAGAAAGTAGAGGGCAAAAAACCCCAGCAAAGCGAAGAAAAAGGCGAAGCCCCCTCCGCCGCCCATATGGTACTCGTAGCCGCTCATGGCGAAGAAAATATGGTCTGGGGCCGGAACAAGGAGCTGGGAGAAGAGTAGGGCGGACAGACACCACAGGCAAAAGGCTACCCCGGCATGGGGCCGGGAGAAGCGGACGAACAAAAAAGCGAAAAGCAGGCCAAAGCCGACCCCCATGAGAAGCTCAGCCCCACAGGCGATGGGAGTATAGTCCTCCACCGGCAAAAAGACAACGGCGCACATGATATAGATGTATATGGTAAGGGTAAGGGCGGAAAGGAGCCCCAGCCCCAAGCCACAGAGGGCGGAACGGCGCATTTGGATCACCTCACCCCGAAGAATAGCACACTTGCCCGGGAAAATCAAGCTGGCCGGGCGTTCAGGGCTCCTCCTGCCGGGTGAGGCGTGCCAAAGAAAAGGTGGGGAACCCCTCCAGCGCCGGGGCGATGCTCTCCACGGGGTAAAAGACCACTGGCCCCTTCTCCGTGAGATAAAACCGCCCGGGGGAAAATTTCCGGGAGGCCAGGCTGGGCCAGTCGTCATAAAAGACAGCCTCCCCGGCCTGGAGTCGTTCCCCGATCTGCCGCCGGACCTCCTCCAGCACCGGCCCCCGCCACCACCGGCGTGGGGGCAGCAGCTCCCGAAGGGTCATGGGCACCCCCTGGGGCAGCTTCCACAGGTCCCCCTGCCGCACCCGGTGGGGGCGGCGCTCCCCCACGTCCTCCGCCGCGTCCCAGTGGAGGCTGAACAGTCCCTCCTGAAAGCAGGTGACGGTGAAATCCAGCCGAGCCTCCCAGGGCGGGGTCTCCGGCCCCGCCGCGGCCCGGGCCCGGTCCAGAAGGGGCCCCTTCCACCGCTGCTTCCACCGGTCGGCCAGGGCATCGTAATACCGGTTCACCCGGCGGACGCCGGGACCCTCTCCCTCCAGCTGGGGCCACCGGGCCCTCAGGATGAGCAACACCGTTTCCCCCTCCCGGAGGACCTCCTCATAGGTACCGGCCTGCCCCAGCGCCGGGGCGGGAAGAGCCTTTTTCATGGAACCTCCCCCTTTCTTGTCAAAACAGTCTATGCGGGGGAAAAATTTTCGGTTCTGGCCTTTACTTTCACGCTTCACTTTGGTATAGTAGAAGTATCAACAGATACTAAGGAGGCTTGCTCAATATGGCGAAGAGCGGGAAGCAGCGGGAGAGCGACGTGCTTTACGAGGCCATTCTTTCTTTGCAGGACCTGGACGAGTGCAAAAAGTTTTTTCAGGACCTTTGTACGGTGGCGGAGCTCCGGGCCATGGAGCAGCGCTTTGAGGTGGCCGTCCTGCTCAGCGAGGGGATGATCTACAACGACATCCTGGAGCGGACGGGGGCCTCCAGCGCCACCATCAGCCGGGTGAACCGCTCCCTCCAGTACGGGGCGGACGGGTACCAGGAGGTCCTGCCCCGGATCAAGGAGAAGATGAGGGCCGATGGCAAGCTATGAGTTTTTGGCGGGCAGTTACGACGCCCTTACCCAGGACGTAAACTATCCCCGTTGGGCCGACTATATCGAGGGCCATTTTGCCCGCTTAAAGCGGCCGGTCCATACCGTACTGGACCTGGCCTGCGGCACCGGGAGCCTGACCCGGGAGCTGGGGGAGCGGGGCTACCAGTTGACGGGGGTGGACCTGTCGACGGAGATGCTCTCTCTGGCCGAGGAAAAGTGCCGGGACCTGCCCGTCAGGCCCCGGTTCTTCTGTCAGGCCATGGAAAACCTCCGCCTGCCGGAGAGGGTGGACGCCTGCGTGTGCTGCCTGGACAGCGTAAACTACGTGCTGCGGCCCCAAAAGCTCCAACGGACCTTCCGGCGGGTCTGGGAGGCCTTGGAGCCCGGCGGTCTCTTCCTCTTTGACGCCGACACCCCGGAAAAGTTGGAGGCCATGGACGGCCAGGTATTTTTGGACGAGACGGAGGAGGAGTTCTGCGTCTGGCGGGGGGAGTACAGCCCCCGCCGGCGGGTGTGCTCCTTCTGGATGGATATCTTCCGCAAGGAGGAGACCCTTTGGCGCAGGGGAGAGGAGCTCCACCAGGAGTACGCCTACACCATGGCCGAGCTGGAGTCCTACCTGAAGGAAGCGGGCTTTGTGAAGATCAAGCAGTACGGCGAATTGAAGCGCCGCGCCCCCCAGCCAGGGGAGCAGCGGGTATTCTTTGCCGCCAGGAAGGAAGAGTAACATGGATGAGATCGTCCGCATCATCGCGAAAGACGCTCCGGTGAAGGCCATGGCCATCACCGGCCGGGACCTGGTAGAGCGCGCCCGGCAGATCCACAGGACCCTGCCGGTGATCACTGCCGCCCTGGGCCGCTCCCTCATGGCCTGTTCCATGATGGGGGACCAGCTGAAGGGAGAGGGATCCTCCGTGACCCTGCGCATTAAGGGAGACGGCCCCATGGGCTCCCTCACCGCCGTGTCGGATACCGGGGGGAACGTCCGGGGCTTTGTCCAAAACCCGGCGGTGCTCCTGCCTCCCAAGGCCAACGGCAAGCTGGACGTAGGCGGTGCCGTGGGACAGAGGGGGACCCTCACCGTCATCAAGGACCTGGACATGAAGGAACCCTATGTGGGCATGGTACCCCTGATCTCCGGGGAGATCGCCGAGGACGTGACGGAATATTTCGCCGTCAGCGAGCAGATCCCCACCGCCTGCGCCCTGGGGGTGCTGGTGGATACCGACCAGAGCGTCCTCCGGGCGGGGGGCTACCTCATCCAGCTGCTGCCCGGGGCCTCGGACCAGGTCATCGACCGGGTAGAGGCCGGGGTCCAGGCCCTGGGCCCGGTGACTACCGCCCTGATGGCGGAGGGGATGGATGCGGAGACCCTGCTGCGCAAAGCCCTGGCGGGTTTTGACCTGGAGCTCCTGGAGCGCCGCCCGGTGGAGTACCGGTGCTACTGCAGCCGAGAGCGGGTGGCCAAGGCGCTGGTGAGCATGGGCTCCCAGGAGCTGGAGGCCCTGATCCGGGAGCAGGGCAAAGCGGAGCTGACCTGCCAGTTCTGCGACGCGGTGTATGAATTTGACCGGGCGGAGCTGGAGGCCCTTCTCCGTCAGGCGGGGGGCGGCCCTCTGTGGGGCCGCCCCGCCGGGGAGAAAAGAAAAAATTCCCGAATCTCACTTTTTTGCCTTGACAGGGCGGGGGAGTTTTAGTATAATAATCTTCGCCGCTTGAAGCGACAGCAGGGGAGCATAGCTCAGCTGGTAGAGCGCACGCCTTACACGCGTGATGTTACAGGTTCGAGCCCTGTTGTTCCCACCATTCGGCGCGGTAGTTCAGTTGGTTAGAACGCCGGCCTGTCACGCCGGAGGTCGTGGGTTCAAGTCCCGTCCGCGTCGCCATCTGTTGGGTGCAGTCGCGCCCGACATGCTGCTATAGCTCAGTTGGTAGAGCGCATCCTTGGTAAGGATGAGGTCCCCAGTTCAAATCTGGGTAGCAGCTCCAGAAACGCCTGCTTCCGTTTTGGAAGCAGGCGTTTTTCTTTTATTTGCCAGTTCCAAAAAGCTATAAAAAATTACAATGGTTACAAATTGACCAGGGTCTCCAGCCCTAGGAGGATCATCCGGTCCAGTCCCCGCTCCCGCTCTTCGGCGGTGAGGACATTCTCCTCCGGGTAGTAGAGATTTGCCACCACGGTCTCAGCAGTATAAGGGCCTTCACGCCCTCCCGGGCGGCCACGGAGCAAAGTCCCACCCTCTCCTGGTCTGAGGCCAGAATGCCCCATTTCTCCCGCTTTCGGCTGTAAGCGTGCTTATTCTCCACATAAAAGTGGTCGTTACAGAGAGTGGAGCCGGCATGAAGCTCCAGGCCGGCTTTTTTTGCCTGCTCCCAGGCTTTGCGGCACAGGTCAAAATCGGCGGCGGGGGCAAAGGTGCAGGGGAGGTCGTAGAGATTGATGCCGGAGGTGGTGCTGGTGGCGGTGGACATGACCAGATCGTTGACCGTCAAGCTCTCCCACACGGCCTCGCAGGTGCCGATGCAGACGAATTCCCTGGCCCCGTGATCCCGGCACAGCTCGGTCATGTAGATCATCAGGGAGGGGGTGCCCATACCAGAGGCCATGACAGTGATCCGCTCCCCTTTATAGGTCCCGGTATAGCCGTACATTCCCCGGCAGAGTGGGCTGCTGGAGGAGCTGCGCTCCACGGTGGTCTTTGAGCCGGAGTTCCGAAACCCCGACGTCCTCCGGGGGATGGAGGGCTTTTTCCGCCTGTGGCTGATCTGGGGCTTTTCGGCTAACCGGAGGGAGGGGTGGTCCCCCATGGTGCGGCCTCCCCGGCTGGGAGGGAATGAGCGGCTGGGGGGTATTCGCCACCCGTTCCCCCTTTCGCCCCAATCCCCTTGACCTTTCCTGCGTAAAGCTGGAGAGGGTGGAGCTATCCACCCCAAAGGGGCCTGTGCTCCACGTATCTGGCGCCGATTTGATGGACGGCACCCCCATCTATGATATCAAGCCCTACGTACCCTGCGCCGACTGCCGGCCCGAGGCGAGGGAGGGCTTCGCCACCCTGCCAGAGGGGCGGCTGCGGGTGGAGATCCCCCCGGAAGTGGAGGAGCGGATCCCCCCGGATCAGCGGGAGGCCCTGCGGGGATGCTCTCCTGGGATCCCCGGCCTCACTATCAGCATGACCCTGCCTGGATTTGCGGGATGGTCTTTGCTGGGATGGAGGTCAAGTTCACCGTGGCGGGAGCTGGACTTTGGGGGGGTATCTGGCTTGCCGATCACCTGACGCCTGGGGCTTCTGTGCGTATTTTTGGTCCGCGGACTGTTGCTGAGCGTAAACATACTGGCGGATGGGGCCCCCGACTGCCAAGTGGTGGCGGAAGTGGATGAAAAAGGCCGATGGAGCAATGGGACTTATTATATCGCCTTGAAGGAAAAGGACAGCCTTGCGGGGGAGCGGACGGTTTTTCCTGTGCCCTAAGAGGTATACGCCGGGGCAGGGGAGGGGGATCTCTTTTGGATACGCCTGCACCAGGGTATGCTGGAAACTCCCTGGCTGGAGTGTACTCTGGCTTGAAATGACAGAGGGGGGGCGGGACGGAACGCGGGGCTTACCCCTCGGCAGGGGTTTATTATCAGTATTCTCAACCACGTCTCCGCCGGGGAGTATGCGGGGATCACCGCCCGCCATCGCCGGGTTGGCTCTCTACTGGGAATTGGCCATTACCATCCTGATCACCAACACCCGGTATCGGCTCATGAGCTGCGCGCTGAGCCAGAAGTTCGCGCCGGAAACCACCCTGTGGCACCGGATCGGGGTGGGGTTTGGCATCACCGACGAGAGCTTTGGCGTGACGATGGCCCAACCTGGGGCGGTGGAGCCACGGTATACCTATGGGGCCATGCTGGTCTCCATCCCCAGCTGGGCAGCGGGAACCTCGGGGGCCGAGCTTGCCAACATTGTCAACGAGGCCGACCTGGAGGAGAGCATCGAGGTGGTCATCGCCGGCGATCAGAAGAAAAACGCCATCCTATCCGACAGCGAGAAAAGGGTGGGGGCCTAACACGAGATCGGCCACGCCCTGGCGGCGGCCATGCAGAGCTATTCCGCCCCGGCGCAGAAGATCACTATCATCCCCCGGACCTCCGGGGCCCTGGGTTATACCATGCAGGTGGAGCGGGTCGATCCTGTAAATAAAACAGCAACCGATGATGTGCAAAAGCGTATCATCGGCTGCTGTTATTGCGTTGGGCTATTTAGGGAGGGAACGAGAACAAGAGAGGGATGACATGCGGAGGTTACCAAAGCTCGGCATACAGCTCCTTGACCACAAACTCAGTGACACTGCGCAGAGTGTTTTGAGGACTGCCGCTCTCCATGGCGTCATGGGCCATTTTGTCGATGGCGGCAAAGAAGGTGCCCTTATCCACTCCATACTTAGCCAGAGTGGGGGTTTTCAATTCCTTGACCAATGACTCTACTGCCTGGAGAAAGTGTTCGGCGGCGGAGGGGTCGTCCTCTTCGGCCTGGGCCACACCGATGGCCCGGCCCAGCTGGGCAAAACGATCATAGGCCCCGGGCAGGGCATACCGCAGACAGACAGGCAGCAGCATGGCGTTGGAAAGACCGTGGGGAATGTGGAACAGGGCCCCTATGGGACGGCTCATGCCGTGGATCAGAGTTACCGAGGCGTTGTTAAAGGCCACGCCCGCTTCCAGCGCGGCCACCGACATTTCGATCCGGGCTTCGGGACTTCCGTCGGCAAAGGCTTGGGGGAGAGAATGGAAGATCCGCTTTACTGCCGACAGAGCAAAGGTGTCTGATAGAGCCTGGGCTTTCCGGGAGGTGTAGGCTTCCACGGCGTGGCACAGGGCATCCAGGCCGGTGGAGGAGGTGACGCTGGGAGGTGCGGTCATGGTGAACTGGGGATCGATGATGGCCAGGTCGGGCATGACCACGCTGCCCTTCAGGAGCATCTTGATGTCTCGCTTAGTATCGGTAATGATAGTGAATTGGGTGGCCTCTGAGCCCGTCCCAGCCGTGGTGGGAATGGCGGCCATAGGGGGCATGGGCACGTCGATGACCTTTCCCATGTAGTCGGAAATGAAGCCGCCCCCGCCAGCCAGAACGCCGATGGCCTTCATGGTGTCCATGGGGCTTCCGCCGCCCAGGGCCACCAGGAAGTCACAGCCCTCGGCCTGGTATATGTCCAGGCCCTTGTCAACCATCCTGTCGGTGGGTTCTCCGTTGACTCCGTCATAGACGGTGTAAGCCACACCGGAGGCGGAGAGGACCTGCTCTACCTTGGCGCAGTTGCCTAACTTCCGCATGACCTCATCGGTAACGATCAGCGCCTTTTTACCCATTTTGGCCAGACTGGGGGCGGAGGCCTCCAACGCTTCCGGACCGGTGAAGATCTGATTGGGGACAATGAATTCTTTTGCCATGTGATCTGCTCCTCTGAATAGAATTCGCTTTATGATACCGAAGCGCTGTGCCTACGGCGGTGGCGCCAGGGTATAAAAATTGGATAACGCTGATGGGAAAAGACATCTCAGCCCTGAAGATATTGGCGGAACTGGGAGACCATCTTTCCTGCCTCGGAGGAGAGACAGGTGGTGTCCGACATAACACAGAGCAGATTATAGCCCCGGTCAAACTTTTGAATGGCGTCGTCCATGCCGGCGGCCACCGTGCCGAGGAATTTGTCCGACTTGGCGACGACCTCTTCAATATGACGAATGGAGGCTTGGACCTCAGGGGCACTGGGATCGGCCAGATGACCCATGGAGGTGGCCAGATCGGCGGGGCCGATAAAGATGCCGTCCAGGCCCTCTACCTGGGCGATCTCCTCAGCGTTGCTTACGCCCAGGGCCGTCTCAATGGCTACCATGGTGATGATCTCATTGTTGGCCCGGCGGTAGTAGTCGGCCTTGTCGGCGCCGAAGCCTACGGCCCGCTGACTGCCGGCGATCCCGCGGATGCCCTGGGGCGGATATTTGCAGCACCGGACGGCAAACTCCGCCTCCTCCCGGGTGGAGACGTAGGGGATATAGGCCCCGGCCACGCCGCAGTCCAGGATCTGCTTAATGGCTACCTGATCGTTCCAAGGGGAACGGACCATGGGGAAGCAGCCGGTGCCCTTAATGGCCTGGAGCATGGAGACCAGCCCGGGGAGGGTGGTCTGGGAGTGCTCCGCATCAATGACCAGCATGTCAAAACCGGCCTCGGCGAGGATCTCGGCACTTACATTACTCCCCATCTGGGCCCAGGCGGCACAAACCTTGCCCTTGCTGCGCAGCCGCTGGGCCACATCAGGGGCAAAAGAATAATGCGTCAAAGCGATCAAGTCCTTTCTTTCGTTTTCATTACCAAAGCTCGATGGTGGGGAGCAGGGGGCCCACAAAGGGGGTATACCGCTTAAAGCCCTCGGCTTGCCCCACCGCCTTGCGGCCCCGCATCCAGTTGGTGGCCTGCTCAGCCCGGCGGGCGGCGCAATCGGTGTAGTAGCTGGGCAGCTGGGGCTGGGAGGCAAAGCAGGCCACCGCCGCCATCTTTTTATCCATTACATCGGAGATGTCCACATAGGTGTCCATCTTAAAGTTGTTAAACTCGGGGTGGGGCAGGGAGCTCTCAAACAAAAAGATGTCGGGGATAAAGTGGTTGGGAGTGTTGGGGTGGGCACCCAGCATACCGGCGCAGCTGGCGGCCCGAATGGTGGCCTTAAAGGTCTCCTCATGGTCCGCGTTCAGAGGATCGCCGGAGGAGTGGGTGAGAATAATGTCAGGACGGTAGTCCAGCATGATGTCGATCAGGTTCTGGACCCGGCTCATATCCATCACCAGGGGATAGTCATTGTAGTCCAGGAACTGGATCTGGACGCCCAGCATGTCGGCGGCGGCCTGGGCCTCCTTCCGGCGGCACTGTTTGCACTCCTCGACCGTGCTGTTGGGGTTTTGCCGCCAATACTCAGGGGATTCCCCCCGCTCTCCGTAAGTCAGAGCCAGGACCAGGACCTGGGCGCCCTGCTGTAAATACTTGATGAGAGTGCCGCCGGAGCGGGTGCACCAGTCAGCGCCGTGTCCGCTGACGACCAGAATTTTTTTGGGATGACTCATGACGATCATGTACCTCCTTTGATACCAAATGTATGGAGTCGGGAAACAGACAACTTTGCGTGAAAATCAAACAACTTGTATAGGAACCGTCTCCAATATAATAAGATGTCTGCCAGAAAATTGCAAGTATCTTTAGGGTAAAGGCAGATGATTTGTGGATATTAGACAAAAATGGAGGGGAAATTATAGACAAATAGACAATTGAAAGAGACGAATTTGCATGGTAAACTGGGTTCAGACGTCAGACAACTTTGGAATCGCACGATGGCCATCAAACAAAACACAGTGGAAAAAGTGAGGTGAGGAGGGGAAATTCTCTGTCATTTTGGAGTGAACTGTGATAAAATAACCTGATATGTATGACGTGCAAAACAAATGGCTCATTTGTCACAGAGGGACCAAAATGAGAAGGAGAAGGAGAAATTGCTATGAATGAGTTCCAGCCGGTCAAGAAGACGACGAAAAAACGGGTGAAGCGGAGTGAAACCGTGGCTCAGAAGCTGATGGACGCTATTGTGAGCGGCCAGTTCGAGACAGGTAGCCGCCTGCCCTCGGAGAGCGTGATGGCCAAGGAGTTCGATGTGAGCCGGGCCACCCTGCGGGAGGCGTTTAAGAAGCTGGAGCAAATGGGGGCCATCCGGGCCAAGCAGGGCAGCGGTACGTACGTGCTCTATAAGCCGGAGGAGGACCAGCCCACAGCGGAGGCCGCTGGCGACGCTGGTGTGTCCGACCCCGAGGAGTGGGTGGGCAATATCGTCAACTCTCTGTTTACCTTCAGCGCCACTGGGTTCCAAGTCACCCAGTACGTAGACGCCCGCCGTGCGGTGGAACTTGCCGCCGCGGAGCTGGCGGTGGTCTGCGCTGACAATGAGAACTACATGAATCTCAGCGCTATTATGCAAAAGGCGGACGAGCCGGACAATACCCTGGAGGACTGCATCAACTGTGACTGCATGTTCCACCGGGAGCTGGTCCGGGCCTCCAAAAACGACTTTCTCATGCAATTCTGGGCCATTTTGGAGCCCTGCCTGCGGGAGCAGCTGTCCCGGATCATGGATAAAAATTCCTTTGTCCGGTCCCGACAGATGCACCATATGATTTTTGAAGCCCTTCTCCGCCGGGATAAAAAAGAACTGGTGGCCCGTATGGAGGAGCACTTCAGCACCATCTTGGGTCGGTTTTTCCTCAAGGCTACCCAGTATAGCAAGGACTCTCAGGAAAACCAAGGAAGGGAGAGTTCTGCGCCGGAAAAATGATATCTTAGGAGCTTGAAACTATGGAATACAGAAGTCGGTTGCTGAAAAACCGAGGCCTTACCGAGGCCCTGATGAAAGCATCCGGTATGATCGACGAGGAGTTTGGCCAGCCCCTGATCCTGGTCATGAACTCCTGGAACGAGCTGCACCCCGGCCACGTTCACCTGCGGGGCCTTGCCGACGCGGTGAAGGCGGGGGTGCGGATGGCGGGGGGCACCCCCTTTGAGTCCAACACCATTGCCCTGTGCGACGGCATTCGGACCCCCGCCTCCAACAAATACATCCTGCCCAGCCGGGAGCTCATCGTAGACTCCATTGAGGTGACGGCGGAGGCTTTCCAGGCCGACGGCATGGTGCTGTTGGCCGCCTGCGACAAGATCGTCCCCGCCTGCCTTATGGCGGCGGCCCGGATTAATATCCCCACCGTCATCGTCACCGGCGGCGCCATGCTGGCCGGCTGCGTCCACGGCCGCCGGGTGGTGAACCAGGACATGAACGACGCCGGCAGCGGCTACCGCAACGGGGTGAAAATGACCCCCGAGGAGATGCACGAGCTCACCGAGGGCCTGTGCGGCTCGGCGGGCAGCTGCTGGGGCATGGGCACGGCCAACACCATGAGCTGCCTCACCGAGGCATTGGGCATGAGCCTTCCCAACTGCGGCTGCACCCACGCGGTGGACGCCCTGAAAAGCCGCATTGCCAAGCGCAGCGGCATGGCGGTGGTGGAGCTGGTGAAGAAGAACATCCGGCCCTCCGACGTCATGAGCCCCGCCTCTTTCAAGAACGCCCTTATCGTCAACGAGGCCATCGGCGGCTCCACCAACACCTTTATCCATCTGCCCGCCCTGGCCCACGAGCTGGGGATGGAGCTTCCCATGGAGACCTTTGACAAGGTGAGCGCCGCCACCCCCCAGATCTGCAACGTGATGCCCGCCGGCCCCTACGACATGAAAGACGTCCGGGATGCGGGCGGAATCCCTGCGGTCCAGAAGGAGCTTTCCTCCAAGCTTGACCTGGACGTGCTCACCGCCACCGGCGCCACCCTGCGGGAGAATTTGGAGGGAGCGGAGAACTTTGATCCTGAGGTGATCCGTCCTCTGGACAAGCCCTTTCGCCCCATGGGCAGCCACGCGGTGCTCAAGGGCAACTTGGCCCCCAAGGGAGTGGTGGTCAAGCGGGTGGCCGTCCCCAAGAAGATGATGGCCCACCGGGGCCCTGCCAAGGTCTATGAGGACTGTGAGTCGGCCATGGACGCTATCCGGGGTGGCCGGGTAAAGGAGGGGGATGTGATTGTCATCCGCTATGAGGGACCCAAGGGTGGCCCCGGCATGCGGGAGATGATCGACATTACCCGTACCCTCAGCTCCATCAACTGTGAGGACAAGATCGCCCTGGTCACCGACGGCCGGTTCTCCGGCTATTCCAGCGGCGCGGTCTTCGGCCACTGTTCCCCTGAGGCCCAGGAGGGCGGCCCCATCGCCATCGTCCGGGACGGGGACATGATCTCTTACGACATCGGGCAACGGACCATCCATCTGGAGATCAGCGATGAGGAGATCGCCGCCCGGCTCAAGGAGTGGAAGCCCAAGGACAACAGCCGAAAGGGCTATCTGGGCCGCTATGCCCGGAGCGTCTCCTCGGGCGCCGAGGGTGCGGTCATCCGCTGAGGAAAGGAGATCCCCATGCTGAAAGAGATCTCTGGTCACACCAAGATGATGGGCACCGTGGGGCACCCCGTCTCCCACAGCCTGTCCCCCATGATCCACACCGCCCTGGGTCTGCGCTATGACCGGGACCTGGTTTACCTGGCCTACGACATCACCGCCGACCGGGTGGAGGACTTCGCCAAAGCCATGCGGACACTGGGTATCCTGGGCTGCAACATCACCATGCCGGATAAGGAGGCCATCATCCCCTATTTGGATGAGCTGGACCCCTTCGCCGCCCGGTGCGGCGCGGTGAACCTGGTGAAGAATACCAACGGCGTGCTCAAAGGTTACAACGTGGACGCAGAGGGATTTCTCATGGGCCTGGAGGCCAAGGGCCTGGGCTATGAGGGAAAGTGTCTGCTGGTGCTGGGTGCCGGCGGTGCCGCCAGGTCCATTGTGGAGTCCGCCCTGGACCATAACGCAGCTCATATCTGTGTTCTGAACCGTTCGGAGCGGCGGGCCAAAGAGCTGTGTGGGGGCTGGGACCGGATGACCTATGGGGTCATGACCCAGGAGCGGATGGCCCGGGAGGCCCTTAACGCGGACCTCATCATCAACACCACGTCCCTTGGCATGGAAGAGACGGGGGAGGACTTCCCCGACTTCTCCTTCCTAGACCACACCAAAGCCGCCGTGGGCGAGGTGGTATACCGCCCGCTGAAGACAAAACTGGTCCAAGCGGCGGAGCAGCGCGGCCTGACGGCCGTTCGCGGCTTGGACATGCTGATCTACCAGGCCCTGCGTACCTTTGAGATCGTCAATGATGTGCAAACGGATCCGGAAGAGGACTATGATTTTCTGGAAAGGCTCCTGTTGGAGGCGTTTTCCAAGCGATGAAGCAGGTCTTTCCCGGGAAATGACCAGGCCCCTTTTTAACCCTTTGATTCCATAAAAAGTAAAATATAGAAGAAAATGGAGGAAATAACGATGAAAATAAAGAAATTGGTATCCTTGTCGCTCAGCCTTGTGATGCTGCTGGGGATCGCCGCCTGCGGCGGCGGGCAAACTGCCGAGAGCAAGGCGCCCTCCCCCGTGGAGTCCACTGACGTGGAGCCCAGCGCCGCCCCCGGCGCTGAGACCACCGTCATCCAGATCGGCCACCCCGATCCCTCCGGCGATAACTCCCGTTTCGACTACGCCATCAACAAGATCAACGAGAAGCTGGAGGAGCTCTGCCCAGGCCGCTTTTACTTCCAGGCCGTTCCCAACGGTCAGCTGGGTACCGAGACCGACATGCTCAACGGCTGCTCCGACGGTTCCGTCCAGGCCGCCATGCTGAGCGTGGACACCTTCTCCAATCAGATCCCCATGCTGCAGCTGTTTTCCATGCCCTACCTGACCAACTACTATGAGCAGTGCTTCCTGATGCTGGACCAGGAGGAGTTTATGCAGACCACCCAGGACCTCTTCAAGGAGGAATGGAATATTCAGGTGATGGGCGGCTACATGTATAACGGCCCCCGCATGCTGACCTCTGTCAAGCCCATTCGCACTTTGGCCGATGCTAAGGATGTGCTGGTCCGCATCACCACCAACCAGGTCGCCCAGAAGACCTGGGAGGCCCTGGGTGCCATCCCCACCGTGGTGGCCTTCAGCGAGTGCTACACCGCTTTCTCCCAGGGCGTGGTGGACGCCATCGACTGCCCCGTGGAGACCCAATATATCTGCACTTTCTATGAGCCGGCCAAGTATCTGTGCTTCACCGACGAGTTTGACGTGCTCTCCATTCCCCTGATGAACCTGGACCTCTACAACTCCTTCACCGAGGAGGAGCGGGGCTGGCTGGACGAGGCGTTCACCTACGGAGTGATGCAGGAGCGCATCCGCATCCTGGAGTCCATGGATGAGGTCACTGCCTGGATGACCGACGGCACTGTCGCCAACCTGGAGCGCTGCGACATTGACCGGGCTGAGTTCCAGAGGGCCACTCTGAGCGTGCACGAGGAGTATTACGACATCCTGGGCGCCGACCTGTTTGACTGGGCATATGAGACCCTGGACAAGGACAACGCCGCCAAGGGCTTGCCCCTGTGGAAGGACCTGGCTACCTGGTCCAACTATGCCAAGGGCTAAAAGAACCATATTCATAGCAGTTGTATCAGGAGAGGCGCTCCGGCGCCTCTCCTGATACAAGAAGGGAGCGTGACCTATGGAAAGAATCAAACAGAGATTGGACAAGGGCTTTTCCTATTTCAATCTGGTCTATCAAATTGCGGCCACAGCCGCGTTGTGCATGACGGTGGTGACCTGCCTGTTACAGGTGGCCAGCCGGTATATCACCTTTGTGAAGATCCTGGGCATGGAGGAGCTGGCCCGGTTCGGCTTTGTGTGGATGGTCTCCCTGTCCCTCAGCCTCTGCGTGGCCTACGGCTCCCATCTGAAGATCGACATGTTCAGCAGCAAGGTGCCGGAGCGGATCCAGCCCATTTACAGCATCTTCCTGGACGTCATCATCCTGATCTACCTGGTGGTCCTGTTCCGCTACAGCGTCATCAAGTGCGCCAAGGTGGGCCATCAGGTGACCATCGTGTTCCTTATTGAGATGAAATACCTCTATTCCGCTCTCATCATCGGCAGCGCCGGAGGCATCCTGAACACCCTGCACCTGATCTTCAACAATATCTGCACCCTGATGGGCGTGGGCAAGCAAAAGGAGGCCATAGAAGAATGAATATCACGATTTTCTTTTTGGTCCTCTTTATCCTTCTGTTCATGGGTATTCCGGTGGTCTACTCCATCGGTCTGGACTGCATCTTTTATGTCCTGGTGTTCCATGTCAGCGACCTGATCCAGCTGCCCACCAAGATCTACGCCCAAAATGACTCCTATGTCCTGCTGGCCATCCCTCTCTTTGTTATGTGCGGCTATCTGATGGAGGCGGGCGGCATCTCCCGCCGCCTGGTGGACTTTGTCTACAGCTTAGTGGGCCGTCAGCCCGGGGCCCTGGGTACGGTGGCCATTTTGTCCTGCATGGTCTTTGCCGCCCTTACCGGCTCTGCCGTAGCCACCACCGCCGCCATTGGGGCTATCATGTTTCCCATGATGGTGGAAAACGGCTATGACTCCAAGGTGGCTGCGGGCATGATCTGTTCGGCGGGCGCCCTGGGACCCATTATTCCTCCTAGCGTTCCCATGGTCATCTACGGCTCCACCATGGGCGTGTCGGTGGCCGACCTGTTTTTGGGCGGCATCATCCCCGGCATCCTGATGGGAGTGACCTTCATCGTTATCAATATTGTTTACGCCATTCGGAACAAGCTGCCTCGCAGCCAGGAGGAGTTCAGCGTCAAAAAGACCCTGAAGGCGTTCTGGAAGAGTCTGGGCGTGCTGTTTTTGCCTGTCATTATCCTGGGCGGCATCTACAGCGGCACCTTTACCCCTACCGAGGCGGGGACCGTGGCCGTGCTCTATTCCCTGTTGCTGTGCATCTTCTATCGGGCCATTGACTTAAAGGGCTTCCTGGAGGTTTGCCGGAAGACCATCCTCACTGCCGGCTCCATCATGTGCATCATTTGTATTTCGGGCATGTTTGCGTACATCCTTACCGTGGAAAACATTCCCCAGACCATCGCCGCGGTGGTCCTGCCCTACATGTCCTCCTCCGTCGCCTTTATGCTCATGATGTTTATCTTCCTGATCATTGTGGGCGCTCTGATGGACTCCGGGCCCGCCATTCTGATCCTGGCGCCCATTATTGCCCCCATCGGCGTGTCTCTGGGCCTGCCGGCCATTTATGTGGGCATCATGTTCTGCTGTATCCTGTGTATGGGCGCCATCACACCCCCCTTCGGCATCACCCTGTTCACCATTGCCCCCATTGCCAAGGAGACCTTCGGCCGGGTGGTCAAGGGCGCCCTGCCCTTCACCATCGCCGCCTTTGTGGTGCTGCTGGTGCTCTGCTTTGTGCCCCGGTTGGTGATGCTTCCCTTTGGCGGCATGTGAGAAAGGAGCGGGAGAACAATGAAGATCCTGGACCTGACCTATACTTACAAGCAGGGCATGACGGGCATGAGCAAGTGGCACCCCATCATCACCTTTGAGCGGCTGGCCAAGCTGGAGGAAATCGGTATGAACACCAGCAGCATCCTGCTGGGCAGCCACATCGGCACCCACATGGACGCCGCCCGCCACTTTTTTGAAGGAGGCTATCCCATTGAGGAGACCCCCCTGGACCGCTGTGTGGGCGACGTTACTGTGGTGGACGTCCGTCACCGGGGGGCGGGGGAGCAGCTTCAGGTCTCCGACCTGGAGCAGTACGACCTGAAGGAGCGGGTGCTCCTCTGCTTTGGCTGGGGCAAGCACTGGGGAGACCAAAAGGCGTTCAATACCAATTTCCCCACCCTGAGCCTGGAGGCATGCCAGTACATGCTGGACCACGGGGTCAAGCTCATCGCCATGGATATCCCCTCCCCGGACCGCCAGCCTAGGGAGGGGGAGGAGCGCTTTCCCGTCCACAAGTTGATGCTGCGCAGCCGGGTCATTTTTGTGGAGGCTCTGGCCAACACCGACCAGATCGACTTTAACGCCCAGTACGAGTTTGTGGCCCTGCCCCTGAAGCTGGAGGGGCTGGACGCCTCTCCCTGCCGGGCGATCCTCATGGAAAAGGAGGGCTGACCTATGCGCTGGACAGCCTTGCAGATGGAGGAGCAGGACTCCATCCAAAATATGTTGGACATGCACGGTAAAAACGTGCTCATCACCGGCGGCTCCGGCGGCATCGGCCGGGCCTCCGCCCTGGCCCTGGCTGAGCTGGGCGCCAACGTGATCCTCACGGGGACAGAACACAGCAAAGAAAAGCTGGACAGCCACTGCACCTATATCTCCGGCCGCTACGGGGTCAAGACCCTGGGCGTCACCGGCGACGTGTCAAAGGAGGAGGACGTAAAAGAGCTGTTCCGTCAAATTCGGGAGCAGTTTGGCGATCTCCACGTGGCCTTCAGCAACGCGGGCTTCTTCCCCCGCCAGGACCTGGCCGACGCGCCGGTGGAGGACTTTGCCCACACCTTGGCAGTGGACGTCACCGGTACTCTCCTGGTCTGCCGGGAGGCGGCCAACCTGATGATGGAGAACAGGCACGGCGGTTCCCTCATCCTCAACTCCTCCATGACGGGCCATATCGTTAACCGCCGGGAGGACGGAGACCGCTACCACGTGGCCTACCCCGCCGCCAAGGGAGCAGTGCTCCAGCTCACCAAGGCCCTGGCCCTGGACTATGCCCAGTTCGGCATCCGGGTCAACAGCGTCAGCCCCGGCTATATCCTCTCGGGCATCCACGACGGCCGGGAGCAGCACTATTTCGACTACACCAAAGAGAATGTGCCCATGAAGCGGTACGGCACCCTGGATGAGATCGTGGGCAGTGTGGTTTACTTTGCCACTGCTTTGTCTAATTACACCACCGGCGCAGATCTATTGGTAGACGGTGGTTATTGCGCCTGGTAAGTCTTTATCATAAATTTTTATAAATGACCCCGCCGTGAACTGCGGCGGGGCCGTTTATCCTACAATGTCCTCCGGCATCCGGTTTTTCCTCGCCCCATAGGCCAACCAGTATTCTGACGAGTTTATCCCTTCGCAGATGCGCGGCTCCCTGGCGGGTCAAACCGTTCAGTGCATGGGGGAACGTATGGGGAGAGAATGAAAGACAAACAAAAAACCGTGGAACAATTTTGTTCCACGGTTTTTTGTTTGCAGGACTCAAAGGGGATCGCCGTGCTCCTTTTGATAGCGCTCCTGGGCGAAAAGGGCGGCACCTAATGCGCCAGTGAGCTGGGGCTCGGGGGGGAGGAGAAGGGGAACCTTCAGCTCATGACTCAGGGCGGTGACGATGCCGGAGTTTTTGGCCACGCCACCGGTGAGGGCCACGTCGGGGGCCAGGCCTACCCGCATGACCAGGCCAGCTACACGGCGGGAGACCGAGGCGTGGACCCCGGCGATAATGTCGGGGATGTCGTGCCCCTCCGACAGGCGGGAGATCACCTCGGATTCGGCAAAGACGGCACAGGTGTTGCTGATGTCCAGGGTCTGGTGGGCCTGAGCGCTGACGGCGCCCATTTCGTCGATGCCGATATCCACCACCCGGCACATCAACTCCAGGAAGCGGCCGGTGCCGGCGGCACATTTGTCGTTCATGACAAACTGCTCAATGGTGCCCCGGGGACTGACCCGAATGGCCTTGGAGTCCTGGCCGCCGATGTCGATGATGGTATGGACGCTGGGAAGGACCTTCTTGACGCCCTTTGCATGGCAGATGATCTCGCTGAGCTGGGTGGAGGCGGCTTTAAAGTTGTTCCGGCCATAGCCGGTGGCGATCATATTTCCGCAGTCCTCCGGAGAGAGGTTTGCCTTGGCATAAAGCTCGTTGAGAGCGGTGGTGGAGCCTTTGGTGCCAGTGCCCATGGGGATTACGGCGGTGGCCAGAATGGCCCCGGTGCCATCTACGGCCGCGGCCTTGGTGGCGGAAGAGCCGATGTCGATGCCGACAAAGTACATAGAAAGATCCTCCTATCATTTTGTGATCCGGCGGGGCCGGAAGTGGAGTGCAGGAGCAGATAGATCCGCTTGCCCTTTTTATATAGCAAGCGGCGGGCCAAGAAAAAGGGAGGGTTTTTCGGGCCCTTTCAGGGGATGTGAGGCGAAAACGCCTTGGCATAAAGGGCGAAATGGAGGGAAAGACACTGATATGACAGGATGAAAGCAGGAAAAGGCGTTTTTGCCTTTAATAAGGTAAAAACGCCTTGAAATGTAGAGAGGGAAGGCGCGGGGAGGAGAGGGGTGAAAAAGGGAGAGGTGTTGGGGGGCAGGGTATAGCGGGGTTATCAGAAGGGGGGTGTTGATTTGGCATGGAAGTTGCTTTTTATGAAAAGCAGGTGCCTGCAAATCAAAGTTGCCCAGGCATATGACGAAATCAAAAAGGGGAGAGTGGGACTCTTGAACGGGAAAGAAGAAGCAATGATGTCCATAAAAGAGAAACTGCAGAAGATAACCAGCGATTACTATGAGGGGCTGTGTTCCGCCCATGAGCGGGGGAAATTGGTGGCTTGGTGCTCCTCCATTGCTCCACAGGAATTCATGGAGGCAATGGACATTGAGGTGGCCTATCCGGAAAACCACTCCGCTATGATCTCCGCAAAGGGAGGAGCCATGGACCTGTTGAGCCATGCGGAGGAGCAGGAATACAACAATGATATCTGCTCCTACGCCAGGATCAACCTGGCCTATGCAGATGTCATGAAAAGCCCCATTCAGGACCTGCCCCGGCCGGACTTTGTAGTGTGTACCAATAATATTTGCAACACGCTGATCAAGTGGTACGAAAACCTGTCCCATATATTTGATTGCCCCTTTATCCTTATTGATACGCCGTATACGACCGGCCCTGAGGTAAAGGAATCCACGGTGGCATACGTAAAAGCGCAGTTGGAGGACTTCGCCCGGCAGTTGGAGGTCATCTGCAAGCGGCCCTTCAATTACGAAAAGTTTGAAGAGGTGATGGAGATCACCAGGAAATCCAATGCGGCGTGGATGAGGGCGATGAGCTATGCCCAGTATACCCCGTCTCCGTTGGATGGATTTAATATCCTCAACTATATGGCTCTGATCGTGACCGTCCGTGGGCGGAAAGAATCGTTGGAATTTTTTACTGCGGTAGCCGATGAAATGGAGCGGATGATGAAGGAGGGAGAGAGCCAGTTCAAGGGCGAACAGAAGTACCGCTATATGTGGGAAGGCCTGGCGGTTTGGCCCTTCTTGAGTCACAACTATAAAACGCTGAAGAGTCACGACGCGATCTTTGTGGGTTCGTCCTATCCTCAAAACTGGAATGTGGACTATGCTCCCTATGATATTGACGGAATGGCCCGAGCGTTCTGTGAGATCCCGCCTAATTCCTGCCTGCAGAACAATATCGATCTTCGGGTCAACATCATGAAAGGCTGCCATTGTGATGGCGCCGTCTACCACCGGAATAGAAGCTGTAAGCTATACGGCATGGTGCAGCAGGGGCTGATCGAGGGCGTCTACAAAGAGACCGGCGCACCCTGGGCCCTTTTTGATGGAGACCAAGCAGATCCCCGCAGTTATGCAAAGGCGCAATTTGAGACCCGGATGCAGGCCCTTGCGGAGAGCATGGAGCAGAAGAAAGAGGAGGAGGCGGCAAAGGCGTGAGAAGCATAGATGAAATCATAAAGGAAATGTCTGACGTTGTCGCGGATATTCCCGGTGCGGTAAAGGCGCAAAAGGCAAAAGGGAAAAAGGTAATCGGCGTATTTCCCATTTACGCTCCGGAGGAGCTGGTATACGCCGCAGGAATGTTTCCGGTGGGCTGCTGGGGCGGACAGGTTTCTTTGACAGAGGCGACCAAGCTGCTGCCGCCCTTTGCCTGCCCCGTAATGCAGAGCATTACGCAGCTGTCGATGACTGGCGGATATGACTTGCTGGATGGAGCGATTCTTTCCTGCCCCTGCGATACCTTGAAATGCCTGACCCAGAATTTCCAGAGAACATGTCCCAACATCCGGGCCATTTTCTGCACCTATCCCCAGAACAACAAGCTAGAGGGGGCGGTGACCTATGTGCTGGAGGAATTTAAGAGTGTGGCCAGAGAACTGGAGGAGATCTCCGGGAATCAGATCACGGGCCTTGCACTGTATAAAAGCATTGAGATCTACAATGAGAACCGCAAAGTGATGATGGAGTTTTGCGATATCTTGGCCAAGCGGCCCGGGGTCATCTCCGCGGAGGCCCGGTATACGGTGATGAAGGCCCGCTGGTTTATGGACAAGGCGGAGCATACTGCTTTGGTGCGGGAATTGTGTGAGTCGTTAAAGACTGCCCCCTATCAAGAAAATGCAGACCGAAAGATCGTTTTGGCTGGTATTATGACTGAGCCGGTAGAATTTGTCCGGCTCTTGGATGAGCTGGGATACATTGTGGTGGCCGATGAGATGGCCTATGAGAGCCGGCAGTTCCGCACGTTGGTCCCACAGGCGGTTGACCAATTTGAGCGCTTGGCCCGCCAGTGGCAGAACATTGAGGGCTGCTCGGTGGTATATGATCCGGAGGGCAAGCGGACAAAGCGTGTGGTCCAAATGGCCCAAGAGACCGGCGCCAACGGCGTTTTGTATTGCATGATGAAGTTCTGCGAGCACGAGGAGTTTGACTATCCCATGATGCGTGATGCGGTCCGCAATTTGGGCCTGCCTATTCTGAACATTGAGATGGACACGATGAGTGGATCTCAAGAGCAAAACCGGACCCGTCTGCAGGCATTTGGCGAGCAGATGGAAATGATGAAGGAGGTGTTGTAAAAAGCGAAAAAACTGGCAAGTTGTTCATCAGACTACAAAAATACAAGGAGGAACAAAACAATGAAAAAGAACAAAGTCCTTGCCCTGCTGACCGTGTCTGCCATGATGTTGGGTCTGCTGGCCGCCTGTGGTGGTGGCAGCACCGCTACTCCCGCTCCTCAGGAGAGCAATGCCCCTGTGGAGTCCACCGCTCCTGTTGGGGGCGGCGAGAGCGAGTACAATGGCCCCAAGGTGGTCATTAAGATCGCGCAGGGCGGTTCCAGCACCGGTCACAGCGGTGTTGCTCTGATCAATTTTGAGGAGCGCGTTGAGGCTCGTACCGGTGGCTTGGTAGATGTGCAGTGCTATGCTGACGCGCAGCTGGGAACCGAGTTGGAGATCGCTCAGGGCGTCGCCCTTGGCACCATTGAGATGGCGTTGCCTGGAGTTGGTACTTTTGCCAACTTTTATGACAAATTGATGTTCTGCAATATGCCCTTCCTGCTGGATAACCGGGAACAGTCTTATGCTTTCTACGACGGAGAGTTTATGCAGAACCTGAATGACGAGGTCCTTGCTGCTACTGGCATGCGTGTGCTGGGCTGGGGCGAAAACGGCGCCCGGGGCCTGTCCAATAGTGTGCGCGAGATCAAGACCCCTGAGGATCTAAAGGGTCTGAAGATCCGGGTGCAGGAGAATCCGGTGCATATTGCCATGATCAACGCTCTGGGTGGCTCCGCTACTCCCATTAGTTTCCCCGAGCTGTATACCTCTCTGTCCCAAAAGACTGTGGATGGTCAGGACAACGGTATTCCTCTGACTGTTAACAATGCCTTCTATGAAGTCCAGAAGTATTATACGACGACCGACCACAACATTGACCAGTTGGTGTTTATTACAAATGATTCTTGGTTCAATTCCCTGGATGCGACCCTTCAGAACATCCTGCTGGAAGAGGTCGAAAACTGGAAGTGGGATATCCGTCAGCTGTCCATTGATTTCGAAAACTCTGGTATTGACACTATGGAGGATGCCGGCCTTACTGTGACCCGCCTCAGCGACGAGGACAAGCAGCCCTTCAAGGCTCTGATGGGCGACGCTGAAAAGGTGGTCCGCGATCTGGTTGGCTCTGACTTCTATGATGAAGTCTTGGTCGCTGTGGAGGAAGCCAAGGCTGAGGCCGAGGCCCATCCTTCTGATATTGTCCATTGATTTTAACGCTCCTCTGCCGTGCGAGTTTCACTTTGGCTTTCCAATGAGGAAATGGCACATATGAGGCAAATGAGGGGTAAGTACATTGCATAGACGAGGGCCGGGTCGGGCTGGAGATATGGACTTCGGAATATATTTCTGGTTTCGACCCGCCCTCATATTTCACAAAGTAAGTAGAGAGAACCTATAACTGATGCCTTTGGTCCTGACATAGCAAAGGAGTGACCTCATTGAATGCTCTGAGAAAAATTATGGATGGAGTCGATAAGGTGTTTGAATTTTTTGAAAAACATCTTTCCTCCGTTGCACTGCTGATTTTTACCGTTGTCATTTTCGCAAATGTAATCGGCCGCTATATTTTCCACAACTCTATTTCTTGGGCTGAGGAACTTAGCCGGTATTTGAACCTGGTGCTGGTATTCCTCGCCATTTCCACAGGTATTAAATTTGACACTCACATCGGTGTGGATGCAGTAGAAACTCTGCTCGTCCCCAAACGTTTTCATAAATATATGGACATTCTTCGGTTTGCCATTACCGCCGTGTTTTGTGTGATCACCGCCTGGCTGGGCTACAAGCTGGCGGTCCAGGTCTCTGCCCTGAAGCAGACTAGCCCTGCGCTACGGCTCCCCATGTGGGTGCCCTATCTGACCCTTCCGATTGGGTTGTTTATGGCAAGCGTCCGCAGCTTGATCCGGATTATCCGACTGATCATTGATCCCCCTGAGACTGATATCAAAGATGTAAGTAAGGAGGTGCAGGACGCATGATTCCTATCCTTTTAGGGGTCCTTGTGGTCACCCTGCTTTTGAATGTGCCCATTGCCGCGTGCCTGGGTTTGAGCAGTATGGCGGCGCTTCATTTTGGCAATGGCGTTTCCCTCACCCTTGTTGCGCAGCGGATGCTGATGGCCTGTGACAGCACGACACTGCTGGCTATCCCTCTCTTTATTTTGGCCGGCGCCATTTTGAGCGAGGGTGGTATTTCCAAAAAGCTGATCAATTTCTGCCGGGCTGCTGTGGGCTGGATCCCCGGCTCCCTGGGCATGGTGGCCGTGCTGGCCTGTATGTTCTTCGCCGCCCTGTCCGGCTCCGGTCCGGCCACCGTGGCGGCCATCGGCGGCATCATGCTGCCCTCCATGATCGACGACGGCTATCCTGTGGGCTTCTCCACTGCCCTGATCTGCGCTGCCGGTTGTATCGGCGTTATTATTCCGCCCTCTATTCCCTTTGTCAACTATGCAACCATCGCGGGTGTTTCCATTGGCGACCAATTTATGGCTGGCATGATCCCGGGAGTATTGATGGGCCTGGCCCTTATGATCCTCTGTTTTGTGGCCGCGAAGATGAAGGGATTTGGGCAGAATACTACCCCGTTTAATCTCAAAGCCCTTGGCCGGAGCTTTGTGGACTCTGTTTGGGCACTGCTGATGCCTGTCATTATTCTGGGCGGCATTTATGGCGGTATTTTCACTCCAACAGAGGCCGCTGCTGTGGCCTGTATCTATGGCATTGTGGTGAGCTTTTTCATTTACCGCAGCTTAAAGGTGAAAGCCCTGCTTGACCTGTCCTTTGAGGCAGCAAAGACCACCGGTATGATCTTTTTTATTGTTGCCACCGCCAATATCTTTGCTTGGATCCTTTCTACGGAGCAGGTGCCCCAGGCCATTTCCGCTGCGGTGCTGGGCCTTACCTCCAACAAGGTAGTAATTCTTCTGATCATCAATGTTCTGTTGTTGATCAATGGCTGCTTTATGGATACGACGGCGTCGACTTATATTTATACGCCGATCTTGCTGCCCATCATTCTGTCCCTGGGGATGGATCCCCTCCAATTCGGTGTGGTCATGGTCATGAACCTGGCAATTGGATTTATTACGCCGCCGCTGGGCATGCACCTCTTTGTAGGCGTGGGCCTGGATGAACGGGTCGAGTTCAACGATTTGGTCAAGAACATTATCCCCACATTCCTGGTACTGGTTGGGGTGTTGCTGCTCGTTACCTTTGTGCCGGCGCTCAGTATGGGCCTGGTCAATGTGTTTGGAAGCTGATTCCAGAAGGGGCAGCCCGGGAGTGTTTTCCTGGGCTGCCCAACCTCCCAAATTTAAATGAGTCAATTACCTTGAAAGCAAGGAGCAGATAGGATATGGATTGGAAAAAATATTATCAAGAGCACACGGTTACCGCGGATGAGGCGGTGTGCCATATTAAGTCCGGCAGCCGGATCATGGTGGAGGACACCACGGCCTACTCCGAGCACCTGATGGAAGCGATCGTCCGCAATAAAGAACAATTCCGGGATCTGGAGTTTGTCACCATGTTCAGCATGGATGACGAGGAGTATCTTCATCCGGGAATGGAGAAGTATTTTCGCCTAAACTCCTTCATGCTGAACAAAAACTCCCGGGGCCCCTATGAGGAAGGTCGGGCGGACTTTTCAGTCAGCCACTATGGCAGCCTGCCCCGGGTCCTTCGGGAGATCAAGCCGGTGGATGTGGCCCTGATCCAGGTGACCCCGCCTGATGAAAACGGCTATGTGAGTATGGGCTGCCAGGTAAACTACGCCCGCCCTGCGGTAGAGGTGGCATCCCTGGTCATCGCTCAGGTCAATGACCAGGTGCCCTATACATATGGGAAGACCCTACTCCATGTCTCTCAGATCGACTGGTTTGTTGAGCACTCCTCTCACTTGCACACGTTTATGCAAGGGGTCATTGACGATGTCTCTATGGCTATCGGCAAGCACTGTGCGGCGTTGATCGAAGACGGCTCTTGTCTGCAATTGGGCATGGGATCTATTCCGGACGCTGTTCTGTATGCCCTGGAGGACAAGAAGGATCTGGGCGTTTTTGCAGAGCTCTTCTCTGACGGTGTAATGCATCTGTTTAAGAAGGGCGTCATCACCAACAAATATTGCGGCGTGCGGCCTGGCAAAATGTGTGCCTCCCTGCTCAACGGCTCTGAGGAGTTGTTCAAATGGGCTGACCATAATCCCAACATTGAGTTCTACCCCATTGATTATATGAACGATCCAACCATCATTTCTCAGAACGACAAGATGGTGTCTATCAACGGCTGTGCTTCCGTGGATCTCTATGGCCAGGTGGCTGCTGAGTTTATCAACGGCAAGCAGTATACCGGTATCGGCGGCCAGGTGGATTATATCCGGGGTGCTTTGATGTCCAAGGGCGGCAAGGCTATCCTGGCCATGAAGTCCACGACCAAAAACGATACCGTTTCTAAGATTATCCTGGAACATCCCGCCGGCACCGTTATTACCACGCCCCGCGCCGATGTGGACTACATTGTCACCGAGTACGGTTCCGCTCACCTGCGGGGCATGACCAACCGGGAGCGGGCACGGGCGCTGATCAATATCGCACATCCCAAGTTCCGGGCTCAGCTTACCAAGGAGTATGAAGAGAAGCACCATGTGACGCTGTAAAGCGCAAAATCCGAAAGGCGGAAGAAAGAAAAGTGAATTTCCATTTTAACGAAGAAGAACAAGAGATCGTCGACATGCTCCACGACTTCGCGGTGAAGGAGGTGGCTCCCATCGCCGCCGAGGTGGACGAGAACGAGCGCTTCCCTGAGGAGACCTGGCACAAGCTGGCCGATATGGGGATGATGGGGGTACCCTTTCCAGAGGAGTACGGCGGGGCCGGGCTGAGCTACCTGACCTATATCGGGGTCTGCGAGGAGCTGGCCAAGCATTGCGCCACCACCTCCGTTATGGTCTCCGCCCACAGCTCCCTGTGCTGCTGGCCTATCGCTGAGTTCGGCACCGAGGAGCAGAAGCGGAAATATCTGCCGCCTTTGCTCTCCGGGGAGAAGTTGGGAGCTTTTGGCCTCACTGAGCCCGGGGCGGGCACCGACGCCGCCATGCAGAAGACCACCGCCGAGGACAAGGGGGACCACTGGGAGCTAAACGGCTCCAAGGTGTTTATCACCAACGCGGGCTTTGCCGGCACCTTTGTGGTCTTTGCCATGACCGACAAGGAGAAAGGGACCAAGGGTATCTCCGCCTTCATTGTGGAGCGGGACTTCCCTGGCTTCAAAGTGGGGGCCCATGAGAAGAAGATGGGCATCCGGGGCTCCTCCACCTGCGAGTTGGTTTTTGAAAACTGCATCGTTCCCAAGGAGAATCTGCTGGGAGAGGTAAATAAGGGGTTCAAGATCGCCATGATGACCCTGGATGGCGGCCGTATCGGCATCGGAGCTCAGGCTCTTGGCATCGCCCAGGCGGCCATTGACGAGTGCGTGAAGTACACCAAGGAGCGGGTGCAGTTTGGCAAGCCCCTGTCCTCGTTCCAGAACACCCAGTTCCAGCTGGCGGACATGCAGGCCAGGGTGGACGCAGCCCGGCTGCTCATTTACCGGGCGGCCCAGGCCAAGCAGGACCACGAGCCCTACAGTCATCTGGCGGCCATGGGTAAGCTGTACGCCTCGGAGGCGGCCAGCAATGTGACCCGGCGGTGCCTCCAGCTGGCGGGGGGCTACGGCTACACACGGGAGTATCCCTTTGAGCGGTTCATGCGGGACGCCAAGATCACTGAGATCTACGAGGGGACCTCCGAGGTGCAGCGGATGGTCATCTCTGCCTGGATGGGCGTGAAGTAAAAATTTTATCCATTTAAGGAGGAAAAGAAATGAACATTCTGGTCTGCGTGAAGCAGGTGCCGGACACGACGGAGATCAAGATCGATCCGGTGAAGAACACGCTGATCCGTGAC
>CATJWI010000103.1 GCA_949744075.1 uncultured Eubacteriales bacterium
AGACGGCGGCGGCGGGGTACTCCTCCTACGGTAACCAGATCGGCCTGGCCACCGGCCACGTGGCAGAGGTCTACCACGAGGGTTATGTGGCCAAGCGTCTGGAGTGCGGCGCGGTGGTGGGCGCGGCCCCGGGGTCGAATGTGCGCCGGGAGCGGCCCGCTCCTGGGGACGTGATTATCCTCCTGGGCGGGCGTACCGGCCGGGACGGCATCGGCGGGGCCACCGGCTCCTCCAAGAGCCACAACAAGAAGTCCCTGACCACCATGGCAAGTGAGGTCCAGAAGGGCAACGCTCCCGAGGAGCGGAAGATCCAGCGGCTCTTCCGCCGGCCGGAAGTGACCCGGCTCATCAAGCGGTGCAACGACTTTGGCGCCGGCGGCGTCAGCGTGGCCATCGGGGAGTTGGCCGACGGTCTCCGAATTGACCTGGATGCCGTGCGCAAGAAGTACGACGGCCTGGACGGCACCGAGTTGGCCATTTCCGAGAGCCAGGAGCGGATGGCCGTGGTAGTGGCCGCGGAGGACGCTCAGCGGTTCATGGACCTGGCGGACACGGAGAATCTGGAGGCCTATCAGGTGGCGGAGGTCACCGAGAGCCCCCGGATGGTCATGACCTGGAAGGGCCAAAAAATCGCCGACCTGTCCCGGGAATTCTTAAATACCAACGGTGCGGTGAAGCACGCCAGGGCCCTTGTTCCCGAAGCGCCGGGGACTGTCACCGGGGATGCGCGGGGGATGGATCTCCGGAAGATGGCCTCCAGCCTGAAAACTGCCTCCCACCGGGGGCTCACCGAGCGGTTCGATGGCACCATCGGAGCGGGCTCTGTGCTGATGCCTTTCGGCGGCAAGACCCAGCGGACCCCCGCTCAGGCTATGGCGGCCCTGCTGCCTGTGCTGCCGGGGCAGGAGACCGACCAGGCCAGCGTCATGGCCTGGGGCTGTGACCCGGACACCCTGTCTGTTGATCCCTATGTGGGCGCCTATGAGGCGGTGACCAACTCCATTGCAAAAGTGGTGGCCGCTGGCGGAGATTACCGGAAAGTCTATCTGAGCCTTCAGGAGTTCTTTGAGCGGCTCCGGGAGGAGCCCCGGCGCTGGGGCAAGCCCATGGCCGCCCTGCTGGGGGCGCTGGATGCCCAGCTGGACTATGCCGCGGCCGCCATTGGCGGAAAGGACTCCATGTCCGGGTCCTTCATGGACCTGGATGTGCCCCCCACCCTCATCTCCTTTGCCATCGCGCCCATTAAGGCGGGGGAGGTCATCACCCCGGAGTTCAAGGAGGCCGGCCATCCGGTATATTGCTTTGAGGCCCCCGGGGAGCAGCCGGGCAAGGATTGGGAGACCTTCCATACCCTGTGCCGGGCGGGGAAGGTGAGAGCGGCCTGGGCGGTGGAGCACGGCGTTGCGGAGGGGATCATGAAAATGTCCCTCGGCAACCAGATCGGCTTCCAGGCCCAGACGGATGAGATGGACTGGTACAGTCCCCGTCCCAGCGCCATTGTGGCAGAGCTGACGGAGGATGTGGACGCGGCGTATGGGTGGAAGCTGGGCGTAACGACGGAGGAGCCAGTTATCTCCCTGGGCGGCGATTCCGCCACCATCGACGAGCTGTTAGCCCTCAATGAGTCTGTTCTGGAGGACGTTTACCCCACCCGCACCTCTGGGGAGGAGAAGGTGGAGCCCATTACCTGGACCAAGGGAGCCCCCGCCGTTATGGGCCACGGCATCGCCAAGCCCCGGGTGGTCATCCCGGTGTTCCCGGGCACCAACTGCGAGTATGACTCCGCCCGGGCCTGCGTGGAGGCGGGGATGGCGGCCGAGACGGTGGTCATCCGCAACATGACTCAGCAGGGGCTGGTGGATTCCACCCTGGAGCTGGAGCAGGCCATCCGCGGCAGCCAGATCGTCTATCTCCCCGGCGGATTCTCCGGCGGCGACGAGCCCGAGGGCTCGGCCAAGTTTATCGTCTCCTTCCTCCGAAACCCCCGGCTTACCGACGCCATCCACGACCTGTTGAAAAACCGGGACGGCCTGATGCTGGGCGTGTGCAACGGCTTCCAGGCCCTGGTGAAGCTGGGGCTGGTGCCCTACGGGGAGATCCGGGACATGACGGCGGAGAGTCCCACCCTGACCTACAACACCATCGGCCGCCACCAGTCCTCCATCGTGCGGACCCGGGTGTGCTCAGACCTGTCTCCCTGGCTCATGGAGGCCAGGGTAGGGGAGGTCTACAGCGTGCCTATCAGCCACGGCGAGGGCCGCTTCATCGCCCCCGAGGCCACCCTGAAGCAGCTGGCGGCGGCGGGCCAGATCGCCGCCCAGTATGTGGACGAGGTGGGGGAGCCCTCCATGGCCACGGCGGTGAACCCCAACGGCAGCTTCTGGGCCATCGAGGCCATCACCAGCCCCGATGGCCGGGTGCTGGGCAAAATGGGCCACAGTGAGCGGGTGGGGAAGGATCTCTACAAGAACGTCCCCGGCCGCTTTGACATGGGCCTGTTCCGTTCCGGCGCAAAGTATTTCAAATAAGCGAGAGAAGGCCCCCGGAGAAAATTCCGGGGGCCTTTTGCCGGGGAAAAAAGAAAAGGATAAAAAGGCGGAAAAAATAAAAAATTTCTGTTGACAAGTGGCCATGAATTTGCTACAATAACATTCGTTCGGTACGGCACTTTTGCTGTGCGTCAACAAAATATGGGGGTATAGCTCAGCTGGGAGAGCGCTTGAATGGCATTCAAGAGGTCAGCGGTTCGATCCCGCTTATCTCCACCAAAAACTCACACAGTCATAAGCTGTGTGAGTTTTATTTTATAT
>CATJWI010000104.1 GCA_949744075.1 uncultured Eubacteriales bacterium
GAGGGCCCGGATCCGGGCCTTCAGCTCCAGAATGTTGAAGGGCTTGGTGATATAGTCGTCCGCTCCGCACTCGAAGCCCATGAGCTTGTCGGCGTCCTCCCCCTTGGCGGTGAGGATGATAATGGGCACATTGGAAAACTCCCGAATGCGCATGCAGGCCTGGAGCCCGTCGATCCGGGGCATCATCAGGTCCAGGATGATGAGGTCAAAGGCTCCGCTTCGGGCCAGGTCCACCGCATCCTGGCCGTCATAGCCCACCTCCACCTGGTAGCCCTCGCTCTCCAGGTTGAATTTGATGCCCTTTACCAGCACCCGCTCGTCGTCCACCACCAATATTTTCATTGGGTCTCCTCCCCTACTGTGATATAATCCAAAAGCTCGGCCAGGGTCTCCTCCCCGATGCCCTTCACCCGCGTCAGCTCCTCGGGGAAACGGTAGGGCCCGTTCTCCTCCCGGTCGGCGATGATGTCCGCGGCCCGCTTTTCTCCAATGCCGGGCAGGCTTTTCAGCTCGTCGGCTCCGGCGGTATTGATGTCGATCTTTTCCCGCTCTGGCTCCGGCCCGGGAGCGGGCAGGGCGGTGACCGTCACCTCCAGCACCCGCTCGGTCTCCACCCGGATGGGCTCCGAGCCTCCTCCCCGGAGGAACCAGCCGGCGGTGAAGGCCAGGAACAGAGCCCCCAGCAGGAGGATGGCTCCCTCCCATTTGGAAATCTTCATCATTTTGTAAGCCCCTTCCCCGTTGCGTCCCGGCCCTTTGTCTGGTATAATGGCGTAGATAGTAATATTATATCATATCTTTCAGGAGTTTCCTATGAAAAAATATCATTCTCTCCCTGCTTTTTTCCTGACTCTGGTCCTGTTGGCCGGGCTCATGAGCCCGGCCGCCCTGGCCTCTGGGGACGGCCAGGATTTTTCGGTGGACGCCGCCTCGGCCATCCTCATCGACGCCGACTATGACGAGATCCTCTACGAGCAGGACCCCGACGCCCGGCGCTACCCCGCCTCCATCACCAAGGTGATGACCGGGCTGCTCACCGTGGAAACCGTGGACCGGGGGGAGCTGTCCCTGGACACGACAGTGACCCTGGGGGACGACATCTACACCGGCATCGGAGAGGGGGGCTCCACCCAGGGGCTGAAGGCCGGGGAGGTCCTCACCGTCCGGGATCTTCTGAACTGCGCCCTGATCCCCTCGGCCAATGAGGCCTGCAACGCCCTGGCCTCAGTGGTGGCGGGCAGTATCCCCGCCTTCGTGGAGCTGATGAACCAGAGGGCCCAGGAGCTGGGCATGACCAACACCCACTTTACCAACACCCACGGCTACCATGACGACAGCCACTATACCACCGCCCGGGACGTGTCCCGGATGTGCCTGGAGGCCATGAAGCATCCCGACTTCCGGCAGATCGTCTCCTCCACCAGCTACACTGTCCCCGCCACCAATCTCAGCGACAAGCGGGAGCTCCACGACACCAACGCCCTGGTGTCCAACTTCCGGGTGAAGGGCTTTTACTACCGCTACGCCATCGGTATCAAGACCGGCTCCACCCCCGAGGCGGGCTATTGCCTGGCCTCCGCCGCCGAGAAGGACGGCCGCACCGTCATTGCCGTCCTGCTGGGGGGGCAGGACTGGCGGAAGTCGGAGACCAATTACTTCTCCGAGAGCATCCGTCTTTTGGATCACGGCCTCAACGATTTCTCCCGGAAGACCGTCCTCAGTGAGATCGAGCCCATTGACACCATCCCCGTGAAGCTGTGCGCCCAGCAGGACTATGTCACCGTCCAGCCCGCCGCCGGCCTCGCCGCCACCCTGCCCAACGGGGTGGACCCCGCCCTCTTCCAGCGGGAAATCGACCTGCCGGAGGTTTTGGAGGCCCCCCTGATGAAGGGCCAGGTGCTGGGCAACATCACTATCTCCTATGAGGGCCGGCAGTTCGGCACCGTGGACCTCATCGCCTCCACCGCTCTGGAGCGGTCCCAATGGCTGGCCGTGCTGGACAAGGTGCAGACCATCTTTGGTCTCCTTTGGGTGAAGGTTTTGCTGCTGGCGGCTGTGGTCCTGATCCTCATTCTGGTCCTCCGCCGCCTGGTCTTCGGCCCCAGCCGCCGGCGGAGCAGACGGCCCAAGGCCTATAGTAGCAACTACCGGGGAAGGCGAAGATAAAATGTAAGCCCGTGGAGAACGATGTTCTCCACGGGCTTCTTTTGGGGCTCTGTGCCATGCCGGGCGGGCGGCTATGGACAACCGCCCCTACCTTTCTATAACGCTTTTTCCAGCCGGAGCAGCCATTCCTTCTTCTCCACGCCCCCGGCGTAGCCGGTGAGACCACCGTCCCAGCCCAAAACACGGTGACAGGGGATCAGGATGGAGATGGGGTTGTGGCCCACCGCACCGCCTACCGCCTGGGCGGAGACCGGCTTACCTGTCTTTTCCCTCAGTTCCCGGGCAATGGCGCCGTAAGTGGTGGTCCTCCCCCGGGGGATGGCCCGGAGGATAGTCCACACCTGCTGGCGGAAGGGGCTTCC
Source organism: uncultured Eubacteriales bacterium (assembly GCA_949744075.1). Lineage (GTDB taxonomy): Bacteria > Bacillota > Clostridia > Oscillospirales > Oscillospiraceae > Vermiculatibacterium. The sequence continues at coordinate 2,529 of CATJWI010000104.1, forward strand.
CTCCGGGGCCAGGGGCGGCGTAGGACCGGGGTCCTCTCCGGCAAAATAGGCGCTGAGCCATTGGCGGGCGTGCTCAAAGACTGGGGCCTCCCCCCACGCTATAGGGTGGGCCTTGCTGCCGAAGTACTTTTGCCCCTCCAGCCACAGACCGGTGAGCTTGTCCCCCTCTCCCGCCAGCACGATCCATCCGATGGGGGATTCCCACCGGGTAAACAGCCAACCTATCATAGGGCCTGCTTCAGGGCCTGTGCCAGCTGGTCAGGGCAGGAGGTGGGCTTGAAGCCGCAGCGGATACCCTCAAGCCGGGCCACCACGTCCTCTACCTTCATGCCCTCCACCAGCTTGCTGATACCCTGAAGGTTGCCGTGGCAGCCCCCCATCACCTGCAGGGACTTGACGATGCCATCCTCCACCTCGATGAGCATCTGCCGGGAGCAGACGCCCCGGGGCTGATATTGAATGGTCATGGAATATCTCTCCTTTGTGGTTTTTCTGGTGGATATCATAGCACAGAAAAGAAAAAATGGCAACCCTTGTCCCTCGGCCGCCGCTGTGCTATACTGGAAAAAAGAAGGAGGCGCCCCTTATGAAAAAGTTGTTTGTGGCCATCCGCCAGGGGAAGGTGGAAGAGGTGGCCGCCATCCTGAACAAAAAGCCCGACCTGATCTCCTGTTTGGCAAAGGCCCCGCCCAAGAAGGACGACAGCCAGTCCCCCCTCATGGTAGCCATCAAGAGCGACAACCTGGAGGTGGGCCGGGAACTGCTAGACGGCCTGTACGGCCTGGACCCGGATTCCTCCGCCTTCAAGCCCCACACTATGACGTACCGGGGGAAGGAACGGCTCGTTGAACCCTACTACACCATAGAGGACTACCGCCGGCAATACGAGCTCAAATGGCGGGAGCTGGAGCCCCTTCTGCGCTCCTACTACTCCCCACAATCATAAAGGAGACCCCACTATGTACAAAAACATCGAAAAGCAGACCAAGCTGCGTCTCACCGACCTGGTGGCCTACCAGGAGGGCCAGGTGGTGAGCCGTACCCTGGTGCAGAACCAGCTCATGAGCGTCACCCTCTTCTCCTTCGACAAGGGAGAGGAAATTTCCACCCACGCCTCCGGCGGCGATGCCATGGTCACCATGCTGGAGGGCACCGGCCGCTTTACTGTGGGCGGGGAGGTCTTCGTCCTCACCGAGGGGGAGACCCTCATTATGCCAAAGGATGTGCCCCACGCCGTCTTTGCTCAGGAACAGTTCAAAATGCAGCTTACCGTATCCTTTTAACAGAGAGGAAAGATCACCCTTGAAAACCATTACTCTTGGAAAGACCGGCATCACCACGCTTCAAAACGGCTTTGGCGCCCTACCTATCCAGCGGGTGGAGAAGGAGGCCGCCGTGGCTCTGCTCCGCCGGGCCTTTGACGGCGGCTTCCGCTTCTTCGACACCGCCCGGGCCTATACCGACAGCGAGGAAAAGCTGGGGCTGGCCTTTCAGGACTGCCGGGATCAGATCGTTCTGGCCACCAAGACCATGGCCAGGACCCCGGAGGACTTCTGGGAGGACCTGAAGACCTCCCTGTCCCTGCTCCGGACCGATCACGTGGACATTTACCAATTCCACTGTGTGGACCAGTGTTACCGCCCCGGGGACGGCACCGGGATGTATGAGGCCATGCTGGAGGCCAAAGACAAGGGGCTTATCGGCCACATCGGCGTTACCGCCCACAAGATCGGGGTGGCGGAGGAACTGGTGGATAGCGGACTCTATGAGACCCTCCAGTTCCCCTTCAGCTACCTGGCCACCGACCGGGACCTGGCCCTGGTAAAGCGGTGCAACGAGCAAAACATGGGCTTCATTGCCATGAAGGGCCTCTCCGGCGGCCTGCTCACCAACTCGGCGGCCTGCATAGCCTTTATGGCCCAGTTCGACAATGTGCTGCCCATTTGGGGCGTCCAGCGGGAAAAGGAGCTGGAGGAGTGGCTGGGCTATTTTCAGGCCGTCCCCGCCCTCACCGACGACCTGCGCTCCCTCATTGAGGTCGACCGGAAAGAGCTGCTGGGGGACTTCTGCCGGGGCTGCGGCTACTGCGAGCCCTGCACCGTGGGCATCATCATCCACCAGTGTGCCCGTATCTCCCAGATGGTCCGCCGGGCCCCCTCCGATGCGTGGCTCTCCCCTTACTGGCAGGCAGAGGTAGATAAGATCGACCAATGCATCGACTGCGGCCTGTGCAGGGAACGCTGCCCCTACGAGTTGGACACCCCCGCCCTGCTGCGGAAAAACCAGGCCGATTACCGCCAGATCTTGGCGGGAAACCGGTCTGTAATGTGACCTTATCTCTCAAAATAGAAGCCCCCGCCCGGTGAATACTGGGCGGGGGCTTTTGGATTTACTTCTCCCTCTGCTGGAGCTGCAGCCTGTCTGCAATCATGGCAATGAATTCCGAATTGGTAGGCTTTCCTTTGGCGTTGGAGACCGTGTAGCCGAAATACTTCTGCAGGGTCTCCAGGTCGCCCCGGTCCCAGGCCACCTCGATGGCATGGCGGATGGCCCGTTCCACCCGGCTGGCAGTGGTACCGAAGCGCTTGGCTACCTCGGGATAGAGGACCTTGGTCACCGCGTTGATCACATCCATGTCGTCCACTGCGATGAGGATGGCCTCCCGCAGGTATTGATACCCCTTGATGTGAGCGGGTACGCCGATTTCATGGATGATAGAGGTCACCGTCCCCTCCAGGCTTCCCGACCGGCGGTCCTCCCCGCCTCCGGGCTGGCTTCCGGAGATGAGCTGGCGGATCCGTTCCACCACGGCGGCGGTGCGGCAGGGCTTCATCATAAAATAGTCCGCCCCTTTCGCCGCTGCCAGATCGGCCACACTGCCGCTGGCAAAGCTGGACAGTACCAGCACCCGGGGACGGGGCATCAGTTCGCTGAGGGCGGTGAGCACCTCTACTCCGTCCATGGTAGCAAGGATCATGTCCATGACGATAACGTCCGGCTGTTGCTCCCGGCACAACTCCACCGCTACGCTTCCGTCACCCGTTTCGCCTGTTACCGTCAGGTCGGTTTCTCCGTTGATGCTTTCCGCCAAAAGCTTCCGGAAATCTTCCCCTGCGTCCGCGATCACCACTTTTTTCAATTCCATATCCTTACGATCCTTCCATTAGACCTGGCCAGGTCGGTATTACCGGTTGCCTATAATTTACCATAAAGAGACAGCATACGCAATCCTTTTCTGGCAAATTTTGGATGTTAATCGTTCGACAAAGTCTGACAATTTACATTTTTTTACAATTTTCGGCCTGTTCCAGCATTTTTTCCGCCGATATGCCATAGCCCTGGGTGGGATTTTCAATGAGCACGTGCGTCACCGCTCCAATGAGCCGTCCGTTTTGGAGGATGGGGCTGCCCGACATCCCCTGGACGATCCCACCGGTGGCCTCCAAAAGGGCGGGATCGGTGACCTTCAGCATCATGTCCCGGCCGTCTCCGGCCCGGGGGAAGACCCGGGTGATCTCCACTTCATAGGCGCGCACCTCTTCCCCCTGGACGTTGGAATAGATCACCGCCTTGCCCGTCTCGATCTGGTCCCGGTCGGCCACCTCCACCGGCTCCATGAGGGCCAGCTCCCCGCTGCTCAGAGTGCCGAAGATGCCGCTTTCCGTGTTGGCCCAGAGCGCTCCGATATCCGCGCTGGTGTCAAACTCGCCGTGGAGCTCCCCCGGTTCCCCTCTCTGTCCCCGCTTCACCCCGGTGACGCTGGCGGTCAGCACTCCGCCGGTCTCCAGGGGCATGAGCTGAGCGGTGTCCACGTCGTTGACCCCGTGTCCCAGGGCACCGAACTCCCCGGTGGCCGGGTCATAGTAGGTCACGGTGCCGATTCCCGCCATGGAGTCCCGCAGCCAGGCCCCTAACTTGTAGCTTCCGTCGGTGGAGCACTTCACCGCCTGGGCTGTCACCTGGACCGTCTTGCCGTCCCGCAGGGCCCGGATGGACATCTCATCGCCCCCGATCTGCTCCAGCTGGGCCCGGACCTCCTCAATGGTGTCCACCTCGCTGGCGTTGATGTGGGTGATGATATCCCCCTCTCTCAGCCCACAGCTTCTGGCGGGGATCTGGGCCCCTGATTCCGCCGGGATCTGGGAAAAGCCCACTACCATCACCCCGTCGGAAAAGAGCTTGATGCCCACCGCCCGTCCTACCGGGATCAGCTGTCTCGTCCCCGTCTCCATCTCTGCTTCCCCCTCCGCGGCCCGGGCCGTCGCCCCGCCCTGGCCCAGCAGGGCCAGCAGCAAGGCCGCCGCCACCGCTCCCCGGGCCAGGGCCCGGCGTTTTCCCCCGGGCCGTTTTCCCTGTGTTTCCTTCAATTGACCACCCCCTATATCTCGTGCGCCCTTCGGCGTCAGTTCAAAGCACGCCCCGCCATCCCGCTTCGCGGCATTCATAAAAAAAGAGAGATGACGCCGGCAGGCGCCATCTCTAATATGAGCAGCAGCGGGCTTAAGCACGCTGGAAATGAACAGCGGCTTTGCCTTGGCCTTTTTTGCCAAGGTCCCGGCACAACGCCGCCCATATTTTATGCGGGGCATTTCTGTCTTTTTTCTCTTTTTTTCCAGCCGGTCTCATTTCTTTTTCCCGGCCCCAATAGCTTTCCCAGCTAAAAACAAATTTTGCAGTAAAATATTGTAAAAGAAAAAGGGACAGCGCCGTCCTCTCTACAGCGCTGTCCCGATTTTTTACGTTTAATTTCTCTTCTTTCCCATGATCCGCAGCAGATAGATAAACATATTCACAAAATCCAAGTATAATTGCAGGGCCGAGTAGACTGAAGCCTTCCGCATCATCTCCTCATTGCCCTGATAAGCCTGATAAAAGGCCCGGATCTTCTGGGTATCATAGGCTGTGTAGGCCAGGAAGATCACCACGCCGATGGTGCACAACACCTGGTCGGCCGCCTGGAACCCGGGGAGGAACATCATCAGCACGTTCATCACGATCAGGAAGATGAGTCCGCCCAGAAGGATGGCACGGATCCGGGACAGGTCGATGTCGGTCACGTAGCCGAACACCGCCATGCCGCCGAAGTAGAGAGCGGTGGCCCCAAAGGCCAGCAGCAGGGCCTGCGCCTCAAAGATGATAAAATAGAAGGTGAAAACAAAGCCGGTGAGGGCCGAGTAGATCAGGAAGCAGGCCAGCGCCCCCGCCGGGGAGAGCTTCCGCAGGAAAGCGGTCATCCCCAGGGCCACCCCTAGCTGGGCCACCAGCAGTATGATGTGGAAGGCGGGGATATAGGTCACCGCGTTATAGTAGACCGTCAGCCCCGGCCGGGTCCAGCCAAAAAACATGGCGATCCCGAAGGTGACCAGCAGTCCCACAAACATGAGCAGAAAGGTCTTGGCAGTATAGCGGCCCTGGCTAATGCCCACATAGCCCTGATCGCTCTCCATCTGCCGCTCCTGTGTGTAAAAATCGTTTTCCATGAATCTATCACTCCTTTTTGTACCTGCTCCTATGATACTCCTTCCCCTTAAAATAGGCAAGGGGAATTTTACTCTCTTTTCCGCCGACGGCGCTCCACCAGCCGCAGCAGCAGCCGGCGGAAGCGCTCGAAGACAGTGAGAATGGCGCGCATCACTGGCCAGGCAAGGGCCAGGAACACCCCAAGCACCAGGGTCTCCTGAAGATTTAAGAGGCTCAGGGAGAAAAATTCCCGCAAAAAGGCGACGCAAAAGACCATGGCCCCTGCCACGCCGCCCCACAGCACCCGGCGCTTCCTGTCAAAGGGCTTGCATACCTGGAAGAGCACCAGGAGCCCAATAAAGGCCACACAGAGGGCCGCTTGGGTGGACAAGGCCTGGGTGGAAAACCCAAAGGCAAAGGCAAACGCCTGGATCCCCAACACGATAATCAGGTCTGTAAGGCCGCCGGGGAAAGCCTCCCGCAGCACGTTGGTCATAAATTTCCCCTGGACCCGGCTTTTATTCGGCTCCAGAGCCAGCACAAAGGAGGGGAAGCCAATGGTCAGCGCCGAGATGAGGGAGAGCTGGATGGGCACCAGCGGATAGGGCATGTCCACAAAGATGGTGAGCAGGGACAGGCAGAAGGAAAAAATATTTTTGACGAGATAGAGGGCTGCCGAGCGCTGGATGTTGTTGATGACCCGCCTGCCCTCGGCCACTACCTGGGGAAGACAGGCGAAGTTGGACTCCAACAGCACCAGCTGGGCGGCGTGGCAGGCCGCCTCCGCCCCCGAGGCCATGGCAATGCCGCAGTCGGCATCCTTCAGGGCCAGCACGTCGTTGACGCCGTCGCCGGTCATCGCGACAGTATGCCCCGCGCGCTGGAGGGCCCGAATCAATTTTCGCTTTTGTCCGGGGGTTACGCGGCCGAATACGGTGTATTTTTCCACAGCCCGCTCCAGCTCGCCGTCATTTTTAAGGGCGGTGGCGTCAATATACCGTTCCGCCCCCGGTATGCCCGCCTGGCGGGCCACCTCAGACACGGTGACGGGATTGTCGCCGGAGATGACCTTTACCGCCACCCCTTGCTCGGCAAAGTAGCGAAAGGTCTTAGGGGCGGCGGGGCGCACCCGGTTAGACAGCAGAATCAGAGCCATAGGGGAGACCTGGTGGGGAATCAGGCTCTTTTGGTCTGGGATGCCGTCGTAGGACGCCAGCAGGAGCACACGGTAGCCCTTGGCAGAGTGGGGCTCCACCTGATCCTTTATCTGTGCATACCGGTTTCCCAGGATAAATTCCGGGGCGCCTACGACAAAGGCTCCATGTCCCGGGAAAACCGCGGCGCTCCATTTGGCAGCGGAAGAAAAGGGGACCGTGTGGGAGGCATGCCAGACAGATACGCCGTGAAAGCGTTCCTGCATGGCCCGCGCCGTGTCGTTGTCGGCGTCCATCACTTTGTAAAAAGCGTTGAGCGCATCGGTGACCGCCATTTCGGAAAAACGGGCCTCATCCAGCAGGACGGTTTCTCCCACCTGCATTTGAGGCTCGGTGATGGTGCCGGTTTTGTCTACGCAGAGCACATCCACCCGGGCCAGGGTCTCGATACAGCTCATGTCTTGGGCCAGCACCTTACCTTGGGCCAAGCGCAGGACGCTGACGGTCAAAGCCACGCTGGTGAGCAGGTAAAGTCCTTCCGGAATCATGCCTATGAGGGCGGCCACGGTGGAGACCACCGCCTGCTGCATACCCAGCTCTAAAAAGTAATATTCCTTTACAAAGAGAGCCAGGCCCAGAGGAATTAGGATCATGCCGATGAAACGAATCAGCCTGTCCAGGGAGGACATCATCTCGCTCTTCCCGGCAGTCACATCTTTTTTGGCCTCAAGAGTCAGCCGGGCGGCGTAGGAGTCCGCCCCCACTTGATCCAGCCGGGCACGGCACTTGCCTGAGACGACGAAAGCCCCGGATAAAAGCCCGTCTCCCCGGCTTTTGGTGATGGCGTCGGCCTCGCCGGTGACGAGGGATTCGTTGACCTGCACCTGTCCGGAGAGCACGGTGGCGTCGGCGGGGATTTGGTCGCCGGCCGTGAACTCCACCACGTCGTCCCGCACCAGCTGGGCGCAGGGAACGCTGAGTACGCTGCCCTGCCGCACGGCGTTGGCCCGGGGAGCGGCCAGAAGGTTGAGCTTATCGACGGTTTGTTTGCTGCGTAGCTGCTGAAGAATGCCGATGACCGTATTTGCCAGGGCAATCAGCAGAAAAAGCATATCGTCAAAGGAGCCCACTAAAATCAGCAGCACGCCCAGCACCAGAAAAATGAAGTTAAAAAAAGTGCAGACATTTTCCCGTACAATTCGCCCCACGCTTTTGGTGGGGGAATCTACGGGAGTGTTGGCCCAGCCGCACTGCTGGCGCTGCTTAACCTGCGCTGCGCTCAGCCCCTGCGCGGGGTCCGGAGTAATCCGGTCCACCGGGGTCCTGGCCTGGACCGGAGAAGGGCGGGCGGTTGCGCGCTGTGTCTGTTTCATAATTTCGCCTCGAGACGTGGAAAGTTTTATCATGTCAGGTTGCCGTTTAAAATATTATAGTATTTCCCCTCAGGACGGGCAAGGGTATTCCACAAAATTTAATGGTTTTGACATAATTTTCGACAAAAATGGCCGGTTAGGGGCCGCATACATGGAGCGGCTTTCCACTATACTGGTAATAAGGAGGCGGTGCCGGATGGAAGCGAAACCGGAAAAACAAAAGACGTTGGGGCGGCTGGCCCTGTGTGTCATCCTGGCGGCGGGGCTGTATGCCGCGCTGGACCAATTTGGCGGGGCGGTTCCCCAGCTGGAGCCCTGCCGGCCCTGGCTGCGGGAAAATAAGGTTCAGGCCATCGCGATCGGCGCGGCGGTATTGTTCGGCGCGTCCCTGCTGCTGTTTCCACTGGGGGAGGAGGAGCGCTTTGTACAGCCGCCGGAGGAAGACGCCTGCGATCCGTGCGATGGCTATGAGCAGGTCTGCGATCTATCCTAGCGGTTTAATCAGCCAGAAATCGAACCTGCCCTTGGGCGGGATTTCTGCATGGCTGCGTTATCGTCCCTGGCGGGCATCGGTCCACCTGTGTCCTCTGCCTTGCCCTGTGGAAATTCTGCTCCAAGCACAGAGAAATCCGTCAGAATTCCTGCATCAAAACCGCTTGCCAGCTGAAAAGATCCCTTGCCCTTGGGCATATTCCCATTTTTCAAACAAGGCCTAATCCATTAGACAAAAGATTAAAAATGGATAAAATTGCTTTAGCGCCCTTGCACATGGCGGAGAAAAGGGGTAGAATATAACATACTTCAGGGGGTAAAACCCTTACACTACAGGAGGCTGTTCAGCATGGACTTTTTGAACGATTTGAAGGAGCGGGCCGCAGATTTGGCCCAGGCAGGCGTGGATCTGGCCCAGGCAGGCATGGCCAAGTCCAAGCAGCTGGCGGAAATTGGCCGGCTGAATGTAAACAACGCCACGGAGGAGAGCGCGATCCGGAAGGCGTATACCGAGATTGGGCGGCTTTACTATGCCGAGCGTGGCATGGCTCCTGAGGCGGCCTATCAAGCCCTGTGTGAGAAAATTACCGCCAGCAAAGTTACCATCGAGGAGAATAAGGCCCGCATTGTTGAGCTGCGGGAGGAGAGCGGCGTTACCGAGGAGGAGGTCCCCTTTGTGGAGACTGATGTCCCTCCTGAGGAGCCCGAGTGTGGCTGCACCGGATGTGCGGATGAGCTGACGGACACTGCCGAGGACAAGACGGAGGAGTAATCGCCGGGCACAGCGCGCCGTTTGGATGCGGGTGAGATGGCGTTTTACCGGTTACAAAGAGCTGGGCTGGAAATCTTTTGATTTCCAGCCCAGCTCTTTATTTTGATTGAGAGGAGGCTGCCGCCGGAGTTCCCCGCTGAGAAAGCCACAGGCCCAGGACGATCAGCGCAATTGCCCCTACGGAAAAGACGGTGACAGGCTCCTTGAGAATGAAGGCGGAGGCCACTAGTGTGATAACCGGCATGAGATAGATGTAGATATTGGTGGCGACGGAGCCAATCAGCACCACCGCCCGGTTCCAGGCGGCAAAGCACAGGGCGGATGCGCCCAGGCCCAGGTAGAGGATACAAAAGAGTAGCTCCGGCTTTGCAAACCGGTCCAAAGAGAGGTCCAGGCGGTTGATCCAAATGAAGGGCAGGCTGAATACCAGACCCCAGAAGAAGACCTTGCGAGTGACCTGTAGGCTGGTGTATCCGGACTGCTCCGTCAGCTCAATGCATACGCCATAGGCCCCCCAGCAGAAGGCGGCGCCTAAAGTCAGCAGGCAGCCGATCAGGTTTAGATCCAAATGATCGCCCTGGGCCACGGAGATGAGGGTAATGCCAGCCATGGCCAGCACAAATCCGGTAAAGAAGGCCTTTCCGGGTCGGGGCGCCCGGTGGGACAGCCACAGCAGCAGCGCGGTGAACATCGGGGCGGCGGAGATGATGATGCCGACGGTGGAGGCAAAGGAAAATTTTAGAGCATAGTTTTGCAGGATGAAATAAAGCGTCAACCCCGTGGCGCCGGCCCCTAAGAAGGGCAGCTCGGCACGTAGGCTCTTAGGGGGAAGGGGCTTGGGGGAGAAGAGAAAAAGAGCTGCCCAGGCCAGGGCAAAGCGGAAGAGCATGACCTCGATGGGATGGAAGTCCTCCAGGAGCACTTTGACGGCAATAAAGGCAGTGCCCCAGACGATAGAGACGAATAGGGCAAGCAGATGGCCTGTGAGCAGATGCTTTTTCATGGAAACAAATCCTTCCGTTTCCGTCAGTGGGGAACCGCCCCTGCAACAGAATAAATAAGTGCGCGGAGAAAAGCTCTTCCGCGCACTTATTTTAACATAATTTTAGATTTCTGGCAAGCTACCGTTACAGAATGCGCCGGGCGCCTACGTAAACGTTATTATAGTGTCCGTAAGTCAGGTTGTCGATCTGTACAGCATATGTATTCGTGGACGCATGGACAAACTGTCCATTGCCGATGTAGATGCCCACATGGGAGGCCGCCTTGGTGGTGTTATAACGGAAGAAGACCAGATCACCGGGCTGAAGCTCACTCTTACTGACGGACTGGCCGTTAGAGAGCTGGCCGGAAGCTGTGCGGTTAAGGGTATAGCCAAACTGGCGGAACACGTAGCTGGTGAAACCGGAACAGTCGAAGCTGCTGGGGCCATTGGCGCCGTACACATAGGGACACCCTAAAAACTGGAGGCCGAAATTGGCCGCCTGCTGCCCCAGGCCGGAAGAAGCGGCAACGGCGGTACCGTCTCCGCGGGAACCGGCGGAGTCCTTGCAGGTTACCATATATTCGCTGCTGACATAGCCGGTGGTACCGTTGCTGGTGGTGATCTTAAACCAGCCGCTGTCCACGCCGTTGATGGTAACTACAGTGCCGTTATACAGGGCGACGATCTTTTCCGAATCAGTGCTGGGTCCGCTGCGGACATTCAAAGTAGAGCCGTCGGTCTGGACCAGACCGTAACCGATGGTCACATCGGCGGATTCCTCCACAGTCAGAAACTCGCCGGACATATAGCCCTCTACTGAGTTGTAATCAACCTTGTACCAGCCGTCCCCGGCGTCTTCCCCGTCTACTCCGGTGAGCTCTCCGGCCATCCTCGATTTCCGTGCCCGAGGTTGACCCGTTTATTCCACCAAGTCCCGTAAATATTTGCATTATCATGCCATGTTCATCGCATCATATCTCCGTATCCGTCCCGTTTTGTGCGTGTAATATGTCAAATTGTTCGTCTCAACGAGTGCATCATTTCATTCCATTGCATCATATTCATTTGAGGTCATCTAGATGCCTGAATCATCGTTGCAAGAGTGCTTCATAATGTTTTCTGCTGTCTGTTAACAGAACGAGCTCTTTTGTCATTTTTGCCATGATTGATGTGTGCATCCTATGAGGTTGATGTCTACATGTGTTTTGAACTATGCCATGTCTTCTTTACAGAGGTGCTTACCATGTATTTTTGTGATCAATGTGGTGACTAGCACAAGCATGCAAACTAGGCATCGTGATGTTGCTGATTTTAGTCCCTGTTCTGCTGTTATTTTGATGCCATGTAAACTTGATGCTACAGAGAGATCCATGCATATTTTGAGATACTTCAGTAAGGGTGTTTTGAACATATGGTTATGCTATATCCATACATGCCCCTGTTTGCAATTATGGAGTAGTTTAGCATGTCATTTTCGTGCTCTACTTTTGCTACAAAATGTTTCCTGGCAGATTGTTTACATGTTATTCAATTTGGCCGAGGTTGTTGTAGTTGATCCGGATATTCTATGATGTTGTTTCTTGCCATGTTTAGCTTCTATGACATGTCTTCTTGATGTATGTATGCTCAGTGTATCATGGGATACTCTGTAGTGAGTGCATCGAGCTCACGAAGGTGCCTTCGTA
>CATJWI010000105.1 GCA_949744075.1 uncultured Eubacteriales bacterium
CCACCACCGTTCCGTTTCCGGCTTCGCCGAAAACTGCACTCTGGTGGGAATTTCTTCGCTTTCCACCGCGACTCGCTTCGCTGGACTCGCGGCGGAGAGGAGAACGGAGGACGAGAACGCTATCCAAAGTGAGCACGCACTTCAAACACCGGCAAATTTCTTGCTGAAATTTGCCGGTGTTTTATGCTGTTTGATGTGTCAGAACATGCAATAGGGGACCCAGAGACATATATGAGTGAAAACATATATGCGGGAGGGCTCTATGTATCAAAAAAACACATGTGGAACTGTCTTAGCTGCCGATCATTCACCACGGGAGGCGGTTGTGCGCAAAGGCCTTTTGGATACGTTTTTTCCCGAAACGACCCAGGTCTTCACTGGAAACACTGGAGCGCTGTATTGGATGCTAAATTATGTAAGAAATGCCGGGCACACCACGGAAAAATTTATGCCATGGAGGAACAGCCGGAGGTAGAGCCGCCCTTGCATGCCCACTGCCGGTGTGCTATACTTCCTATGGAGGCGGTCGCGCCCGGCAAGGCTACGAAAGATGGAGAACAGGGAGCTGACTATTGGCTTACCCATTATGGACGACTGCCGGATTACTATATTTCACGAATTGATGCAATAGAGCTGGGCTGGAAAGAAGGAAAGCCTCCAAGACGATGGGCTCCCGGAAAAATGATATTTGGCGGGATCTACGACAACGCAAACGAGCACCTTCCCTCCGCACCTGGCCGGATCTGGTATGAGGCGGATATCAATTACTACGAGGGAAGGAGAAATGGACACCGACTCCTGTTTTCCAATGACGGACTGCTCTTTGTGACCTATGACCATTATCTGACCTTTTATGAAGTGACCTACGACGGAGAGGAGAATGAGATATGAGACTGGTGGAGCCTTGGTTTGGTCGGTATGACCGTGCCTGGACATTATTCAATGTTCTTTCCATTGAATTTGAGATCGAGCCGAAGGTCAATACGCTGGAGGAGTTGGAGAACTATATCCGTGGCTGTGGGGAGGATCTTCGGGTGGAAGTCCGGTACGCGGATGAACCTTACGGGGAAGCGGCGACCGCCTTGAAACAGGTCTTTGCTTTGTTTGACCGCCTGCGGGAGGAACTGGGGAAGGAGCGCTTCGATTATGTCATTCTTCCCCGGGAGCAGGTAACGCTTGACCTGTCTTCTTGCAAGTACGTGGCCGAGCTGTGGCTGGAACTGCGGCAGAAAATGGAATGGGACGACTGGTACGGGGAAAACTTTGACGCGCTGTGGGACATCCTGACCGGATTGCCCTACAAGGGGGATGACTTCATTATCCTTCGGCCCAGGCATTATACCGGGATCCCGTACGGAGATAACGAGGGCTTTACCGAGTATGTAGACAAGATCTGCGGCATCTTTCAGAAGGCGCAGGACAGGGTAGGAAATATCACCATGGAACTGCGGTACACGGATGAGGCGGGCTGAGCGGCCCGGAACAGCGGCTACCGGTTTTGACAAAAGCTTTTTTCCACAGGCTGGCCTTACCGCCTTTTTCCCTTATAACACAGCAAGGACCTTGGGCTAAATATTCAAAGTGAGTAGACATGACAGCGAAGAAATTCCCGCCATTGTGACCGTTCCGGCTTTGACGGAAACAGTACTCTGGTGGGAATTTTTTGTTTTTCATCCCAATAGAAGCATCTTTGCTCCAAAAGCTGGATTTCTCCGCCGGGCTGTGCTATAATGCTTCACCGGCGGAAGGCCCCGCAGGGGCCGCTATTTTAAATGAATGATAGGGGGATAAGATCATGGAAAAAGAGAAGCCGGTCATCGGTCTTCCCCGTGCCATGCTGTATTACCGCTACCGGGTGTTGTGGCGGGCTTTCTTTCAGGAGCTGGGAATAGAGGTGGTGGTGAGCCCGCCCACCGACCGGGAGATATTGGAGCGGGGGATGGAGGCGGCCATCGATGAGGCCTGCCTGTCCCTGAAGCTCTGCCTGGGCCATGTGCGGGCCCTCATAGGCAGGTGCGACTACATCCTGGTGCCCCGGGTCAGCAATTTTGGACACCACCGGAGCATGTGCACCCGGTTCGAGGCCCTGCCCGACCTGGTGCGCAACGTGTTCCGGAGCAGCGGGCAGGAGTTCCTCTCCTACGATCTGGACGAGCTGCAGAAAAAGGACGAGGAGGCCGCCCTTGTGAGCCTGGCCCCTGCCCTGGGCTGTACGGCCAAGGAGGCCAAGCGGGCCTACAAGGCGGCCAAAAAGGCGGAGCAGGCCCAGTACAAGGCCCGGGTCCAGCGGCAGGAGCAGCTGCTGAAAGGAGAGGGGATCAAGATCCTCATTGCGGCCCACAGCTACCTGATAGAGGACCCCTATCTGGGCCGGACGGTCACCGACTACCTAGAGCAGGCGGGGGTCACTGTCCTCCGGGCGGACCTGGTGGACCGGGACCAGGCCCTGAAAAAGAGCCGGGAGCTGTCCCCCACCTGCAAGTGGGAGATCAGCCAGGAGATCCTGGGGGGCATCGTCCACTACCGGGACCAGGTGGATGGCATCATCCTCCTCAGCGCCTTTCCCTGCGGCCCGGACGCCATGGTCAATGAGATCATCACCCGCCGGGTAAAGGGGAAGCCCATGCTGACCATGGTGCTGGACAGCCAGAGCGGCACCGCGGGGGTGGAGACCCGGCTGGAGAGCTTCATCGACATCATTCGCCTGAAGGAGGGGAAGCTGTAATGGCCGCCGTCAACGGAAGAAAAATTTCCTTTCCGCGGTACGCGGAGTATAACTGCGCCCTGAAATACATTGCGGAGCAGGCCCTGGGGGTGAAATACGTGATGCCCCCAGCCCTCACCAAGCGGACCATGGAGTTGGGCACCAAGCACAGCCCCGACTTTGTCTGCACCCCCTTCAAGACAGTGCTGGGCAGCATGATCGAAGCCCTGGAGGCCGGGGCGGACACCCTTTTGATGACCCACGGCCTGTGCCGGTTGGGGTATTACGGGGAGCTGTCCGAGCAGATTTTGAAGGACCTGGGCTACCAGTTTGAATTCATCAACCTGTCCGAGTATGACATGAGCAAGAAAAAGGAGTATCTTCGCATCGTCCGGCGGCTCAATCCCAAGGTAAACCCGGCCCAGTTCCTGGGGGAGTTTATGGAGGGGCTGCGGATGGTGGAGTACCTGGACGAGATCACCGGGGAATACTACCGCAATTGCGGCTTTGACGCCACCGGGGGAAAGTACCGGCAGGCCTACCAAAACTTCCTTACCGCCATGTATACCGCCCGGAGCCGTACCGATGTGGAGGAGGGCTACCGCACGGCTAAGACCGCCCTGAGCGCCATTCCCCTGGACAAGCCCCAGCGGCCTCTGCGGGTGGGGGTGGTGGGAGAGTTCTACACCGTCATGGACGCCTTCTCCAACCTGGAGCTGGAGCAGCGGCTGGCCGACATGGGGGTGGAGATCCACCGGTGGATGAACGTGACCAACCAATTCCTGCGCTACAACGGCCAGAAGAACATGCGCGTGAAGATCCGGGACCTGTGCGCCTACGAGATGGGCCCCACCGCCACCGCCAACATCTGGTGGGCCCGGGAGTGCGCCGAGCGGGGCTTTGACGGCCTGGTCCACATCAAGTCCGCCGGCTGCACCCCGGAGATCGACGTGATGCCCGTGCTCCAAAATATCAGCGCGGACTATAAGATCCCGGTGCTCTACCTGACCTATGACGTGCAGACCAGCGACGTGGGGCTCATGACCCGGCTGGAAGCGTTTTATGACATGATCGAAATGAGAAAGAAGGTACTGTAACGTGGAACATGCGTATTTGGGCGTCGATGTGGGCTCCATCTCCACCAAGGGGGTCATCATCGACAAGGAGAACAATATTCTGGCCAGCCAGTACATCTGGACCCAGGGAGACCCCATCGGAGCGGTAAAGGAGCTGGTCCGGCTGCTGGAGGGGCAGTTCGACAAGGAACGGTATAAGATCGTGGCCACCGGCACCACCGGCAGTGCCCGAAAGCTGGTGGGCACCATTCTGGGGGCCACCATGGTAAAGAACGAGATCACCGCCCACGCTGTGGGCACCACCACCTTTTATCCCGACGTGCGCACCATCCTGGAGATCGGGGGCCAGGACTCCAAGATCATCCTGGTGGAGAACGGGGTGGCGGTGGATTACGCCATGAATACGCTCTGCGCCGCTGGCACAGGGGCCTTCCTGTCCAGCCAGGCCAAGCGGTTGGGCATCGAGGTGGAGGAGATCGGGGAGTACGCCCTGCGCTCCACCCATCCCACCCAGATCGCCGCCCGGTGCACCGTCTTCGCCGAGTCCGACTTAGTCCACAAGATCCAGATGGGCCACCCCCGGGAGGATATCATCGCCGGGGTGTGCAACGCCGTGGCCTCCAATTATCTCAACAACGTGGGCAAGGGCAAGAAGATCCTCTCCCCGGTGGTGTTTCAGGGGGGTGTCAGCAAGAACCAGGGGGTGGTGGCCGCCTTTGAGCGGACCCTGGGCTGCAAGGTCATTGTGGACCCCAACGGCCATCTGATGGGGGCCTTGGGGGTGGCTATCTTGGCCAAGAAGGGCAGCAAGCGCCAGGACTTTGACTTCTCCATCGAGAACCTGGAGTTCCGCACCCGGGAGGCCAGCTGCGACGGATGCTCCAACCGGTGCGAGATCATCTGCGTCTACCGGGGGGAGGAGCTTATCGACGCCTGGGGTAACCGCTGTGAGCGGGGAGCGCAGGTAAGCTAAAACAGAGAGAGGCTTTTGCTGACATTTCTGATAAGAGAATAAAAAGGCCCGGCCCCGGAGTATCCCGGAGCCGGGTCTTTTTTTGCGGAGAGAGGGGAGAGATGGAAAGGTGTGGAATGGCAGAGGGGGCTATGCGCTATTTTTTGAAGTAAACTCCTGCTTTTTTGTCCAAACCGACCAAAGAGATTGACAGAAAAACGGAAAAATGTATTAATAGTGATGAAGTGAGCGCCACAAGGAAGGAACCAATTTAGAATGAAATGAGGAGGAAGAACTATGAAAAAGTTGCTTTCCGGGATCCTTGCAATATCGATGGCCCTGTCCCTGGCCGCCTGCCAGTCCAAGCCCACGGGCGGACAGGAGCAGCAGGGGGGGCAGACCCAGGCCCCCGTCCAGAGCCAGCAGGCTCCGGAGACCGCCAAGCCCAAGATCATCGTGGCCCTGCCCGGCATGTTGGGCGACAAGAGCTACAACGACTCCTGCAAGGCCGGCATCGATAGGGCTGTGGCCGACTTTGGCGTAGAGGTCAAGGTGCTGGAGGCCTCCTCTCCCGCCGACTATGAGCCCAACATCATCGCGGCGGCCACCGGCGGTTACGATCTGGTCATCATTCTGTCCGGCCAGCAGAAGGAGTCGGCCATGAAGGTCATCCCCGAGTACCCCGACCAGAAGTTCGCCACCATCGACTTCGTCATGGACGGCAACCCCGAGAACGTGTACTCCTCCTTCTTTGCGGTGAACGAGGGCTCCTTCCTGGCCGGTGCGGCCGCCGCTATGTTCACCAAGAAGACCGAGATCGACGGGGTCAACGAGGACAACATCATCGGCTGGATCGCCGGCAAGGAGACCCCGCTGATCAACGACTTCTATGTGGGCTTCGAGCAGGGGGCCAAGTACATCGACCCCGACGTGCAGATCCTGAAGGCCTTTGCGGGCACCTTCACCGATCCCCTGAAGGGGAAGGAACTGGCCCTGACCCAGTATGAGCAGGGCGCGGATATCATCATGAACGTGGCTTCCGGCACCGGCATCGGCATCCTGGAGGCCGCCGCCGAGCAGAAAAAGTTCGCCATCGGCGTGGACCTGAACCAGGACGACCTGCAGCCCGGCTACATCCTGACCTCCATGATCAAGAATGTGGACGCCGCCGCCTACCTGTTCATCCAGAGCATGGTGGAGGATACCTACCAAGGCGGTACCTCCCTGTTCTTTGACCTGAGCACCGAGGCGGTGTCCCTCACCGACTTCGCCGTGTTCAAGGAGGCCTGGGGTGACAAGTTCCCCCAGGACGTCGTGGACAAGTGTGCGGAGCTGAAGGAGGAGATCGCCAATGGGAACATCATTGTGGATGAGTTCCCCGGCGTCCGGTAATATCTGACGGCATAAAGGGCCCCGTCGATCAGGCGCACTGCCGTCGGCGGGGCCCTTCCCCTATTGACAGGAGACGAGGTGATGACGTTGCTTCCATACATCAAATTAGACCACATCGTAAAACAGTTCGGAAGCGTGAAGGCGGTGGACGACTGCTCCATCGAGGTGCGCAAGGGAGAGATCTTTTCCCTCATCGGGGAGAACGGAGCGGGCAAGTCCACCATGATGAAGCTTCTCTACGGCATCCATCGTCCGGACCAGGGGCTCATCCAGCTGGACGGGCAGACCCTGGAGGACCTGACGCCTCAAAAAGCCATCGCCTGTGGGATCGGAATGGTGCACCAGGAGTTCATGCTGGTGAAGGAGTTCACCGTACTGGAGAACATCATCCTGGGCTTTGAGCCCAAGGGGCCTATGGGGCGGATCGACTTTGCCGCCGCCCGGGAGAAGGTCCAGCGGTACATCGACGACTACAGCCTGGACGTCCAGCCGGACAAGCTGGTGCAGAACATCTCGGTGGGCGAGGCCCAGCGGGTGGAGATCATCAAGACCCTCTACCGGGGGGCCAACGTGCTCATCCTGGACGAACCCACCGCCGTGCTGACCCCGGGAGAGACCAAGCAGTTCTTCGATATCCTGCGCAGCATGCGGGACGACGGGAAGACCATCATCTTCATCTCCCACAAACTCCATGAGGTGCTGGAGATCAGCGACCGCATCGGCGTGATGCGCCGGGGGAAATATATGGCCACCCTGGACCGCCCGGAGGCCACGGCGGAAAAGCTGGTGAACCTCATGGTGGGCCGGAATGTGGAGATGAGCGATCGGCCCTCCCCCTGCCATCCGGGGCCGGTGGTGCTAGAGGTCCAAGACCTGGAGGTCTTGGGCCAGCGGTGGCTTTCCACCATCAAGAAGGTCTCCTTCCACCTGTGTGCCGGAGAGATCCTTGGGGTGGCCGGAGTGGACGGCAACGGCCAGTCCGAGCTGGTGGACGCCATCTGCGGCCTGCGGCCCATCCTGGCGGGCTCGGTGAAGCTAACGGGCCGGGAGATGGCGGGAAAGAAGGCCGGCCAGCTGCGGAAGGCGGGGCTGGCCCACATCCCCGAGGACCGGAACACCCGGGGCCTCAACAAGGAGTTCACCATCAACGAGAATCTGGTGGCCATCCACCTGGAGGAGGTTTCCCGGGGAGAGCTGCTGGACCGGAAAAAGATCGCCCAGAAGGGCAAGGAGCTCATCGAGAAATACGACATCCGGCCCGCCGACGGAGAGCTGAAGGCGGGGACCCTGTCCGGCGGCAACGCCCAGAAGATCGTGGTGGCCCGGGAGATCGAGTCCGGGGGCAAGCTGCTCATCGCCGCCCAGCCCACCCGGGGAGTGGACATCGGCGCCATCGAGTCCATCCGGGGCTACCTGAACCGGGCCAAGGAGCAGGGGGTGGCGGTGCTGCTCATCAGCGCCGACCTGGATGAGATCATCGCCCTATCTGACCGGATCATCGTGCTCCACGAGGGGCGCATCTCGGGAGAGCTGCCGGGGGGAGACGTGGACATGGAGCGGCTGGGCCTTTTGATGACGGGAGGGAAGAGCGATGAAGGGTAAGATCAAGCTGCGGCCCGGCTTCGCGGCGGCTATGCTGTTCCCCTTTGTGTTCGGCGCGGTGCTGATGCTCC
Organism: uncultured Eubacteriales bacterium; assembly: GCA_949744075.1. Taxonomy (GTDB): domain Bacteria; phylum Bacillota; class Clostridia; order Oscillospirales; family Oscillospiraceae; genus Vermiculatibacterium. The sequence continues at coordinate 7,798 of CATJWI010000105.1, forward strand.
TCCTGGGCTACGACCCGGTGGAGGCGTACCGGGAGCTGTTCAAGGGGGCCTTTGTGGGCAACTTCAACCTGGGCACAACCCTGGAAAAGTTCTGTCCCATCTTTTTGACGGCCCTGGCCTACTGCGTTACCAGCAAGGTGAAGTATTTCAATATGGGGGTGGAGGGCTGCTTCTACCTGGGGGCCCTGTTCTCGGCGGGAGCGGGCTTTTTGATCCAGGGCCTGCCCTGGTACATCCACATCCCCATCTGCTTTTTGTGCGGTACCTTGGTGGGGGCCGTCTGGGCCGCCATTCCGGGGGCCCTGCGGGCCTACCTTAATGTCAATGAGCTGTGTGCGGCCCTGCTGATGAACTATGTGGCCATCCACTTCGCCAACTTCATGATCGCCGGGCCCTGGTCGGCCAAAGGGGCCTCCTCCCAGACGGCGCCCATTGAGAAGTCGGCGGAGCTGTTGCGGATCATGAAGCCCAGCCGGGCCAATGTGGGGCTGTTCATGGCCCTCTTCCTCTACGCCGCCATCTTCTGGATGTTCCGGCGGACCAAGCTGGGCTATCGGCTCAACGCCACAGGCACCAACTCCTATTTTACCGACTATGTGGGGGTGGACGCCAAGCGGATGGTGCTGCTGGCCACCATCCTCAGCGGGGCCATCGGGGGCTTCGCCGGGTCCATCCAGACCATGGGTGTGTACGGCACCATCATCGACGGCTTCTCCAACAACACGGCCTTCGACGGGATGCTGGCCTCCCTCATTGCCAACAACAGCTTTGCCCAGCTGCCCATCTACTCCTTCCTCATCGCGGCGCTGAAATCGGGCGCCTTGGGCATGGAGCGGTTCACGGGAGTGCCCAAGGCCCTCATCGACACCCTCATCCCCATCCTGATCCTGCTGCTGAATATGGAAGGACTGTTTGATTTCAAGCACTTGCGAAAGAGACGGAAAAAGAAAATAGCTGAGATAGGAAAGGAGGGGGCATGATGCAGCTTTCTGATGTGTTGTCCTATACCCTGGTCCACGCCACCCTTCGCTCCACTGCCCCCATCCTGCTGGCCACCATCGCGGCGGTCATCAGTAAGCAGGCCAATATCATCAACATGGGCATTGAGGGAATCATGCTCTTCGGCGCCTACACCGGCTACGTGGTGGGCTATTTCACCCGGAGCTGGGTGGCGGGGGTGCTGGCCAGCGTGGCGGTGGGCACCCTCTTGGGGATGCTGGTGGGCTGCGCCCACCTGAAGTTCAAGGCCCACATTCTGGTGGTGGGCTTTGCGGTGAATATGCTGGCCCTGGCCATGACCCGGTTCATGCTCCAGCAGATCTTCGGGGTGTCGGGGGCCCTGGTGCTGCCAGACCCGGTGTCCCTGCCCACCATCCACATTGCGGCCCTGGAGTCCAGTCCGGTGCTGTCCAGCCTCTTCAGCGACTACTGCTTCATGGAGCCTATAGCTATCCTGCTGGTGATCGCCCTGTGGCTGGTGCTCTACAAGACCTCGGTGGGGCTCCACCTGCGCAGCGTGGGGCTCAACGAGCCCTCGGCCATGACGGCGGGCATCGACATCGGCCGGAACAAGTTCATGGCTATCACCCTGTCAGGGCTCTTCGCGGGGCTGGCGGGGGCCTACCTGTCCATGGGCTATTCCACCATGTTCGTGGAGAACATGACCAACGGCCGGGGGTATATGGCCCTGGCGGCCATGAACTTTGGCAGCGGCAACCCCCTCTTTGCCATGGGCGGGGCGCTGATCTTCGGCTTTATGGACTCCATCGGGGCCCGGCTCCAGTCCTTCGGGTTCCCCTCCCAGTTCGTGCTGATGATCCCCTATGTGACAACGGTAGTGGTACTGACCATCGCCATGGTCAGCGCCCGGAGAAAGGAGAAAGCAATGATCTTGAAGCAGTACCGGGACGGGGAAAAGACCGTCCAGACGTCATGAGCGGCGCCGGAGAGGTACGGGTGGGGATCATCGGCTGTGGCGGTATCGCCCAGGCCAAGCACATCCCAAACCTGAAGAAGAAGGAGGGGGCGGTGATCGCAGCCCTGTCCGACGTGCGGGGGAAAGAGTACCTGGAGCGGGTGTGCGGAGAGCTGGGGGTCACCGGGGCCAAACTGTGCACCGACTACTGGGAGCTATTGGCCGACCCCACCATTGAGGTGGTCCACATCTGCACCCCCAACGCCTCCCACGCCCAGCTCACCATTGAGGCCCTGGAGGCGGGGAAGCACGTGATGTGCGAAAAGCCCATGGCCACTGATTTGGAAGAGGCCAAGGCCATGGTAGAGGCCCAGCGGCGCAGCGGGAAAAAGCTGACCATCTGCGCCAACAACCGCTTCACCCCCGCCATGTGGTACCTGAAGGGCCGGTGCGCCCGGGGGGAGCTGGGAGAGATCTACTTTGCCAAGGCCCACTGCGTCCGGCGCAGGGGGGTGCCCACCTGGGGAGAGTTCCTGGACAGGGAAAAGCAGGGGGGCGGTCCGGTGCTGGATCTGGGCACCCACGCGGTGGACCTGGCCCTCTGGATGATGGACAACTACAAGCCCAAGAAGGTGACGGGCAAGACTTTCTATAAGCTGGGGGCTCAGGGGAGTCCCGCCAACCCCTACGGGGATTGGGACCCGGCGCGGTTCACCGTGGAGGACAGCGGCTTTGCCATGATCGAGATGGAGAACGGGGCGGTGATCTGGCTGGAGACCAGTTGGGCCCTGAACACCCGGGATGAGCGGCCGGTGAGCGTCACCCTGTGCGGGACCCAGGCGGGGGCCGACGTGACCGAGGGCCTCACCATCAACACCGAGCGGGACGGGCGGCTGGTGGACGAGAAGATCGTCCTGGAGCCCCGGACCATCCCCTTCTACGAGCCCGAGCAGGTCTACGGGCCTCAGCTGGAGATCTCCCAGTGGATCGACGCGGTGCGGGAGGACAAGGACCCGGTGGTGCGGCCGGAGCAGATGTACACTGTCCAGCGGGTCATCCGGGCGGTCTACGAGTCCAGTGAGGCAGGAGAGAGCATTTCCATATAAAACGGGGAGGGACGGGCGTTGAAGATCGGGATACTGGGAGCGGGCCCCTTGGCCCGGAGCTGTATGGAGGCCGTCAAGGTCCATCCGGGCTGGGAGATGGCGGAGCGGGACGAAAGACCGGACTGGATGGTCCTGTGCGGACCGGAGGAGCTGACGGCGGCGGAGCTGTCCCAGTTGGCCCGGGAGGCAGGGGGTGTGCTCTGCGTCTCCACCGCCGCCTGGGGGGAGGAGAGCGGGGCCGTCCTGGGGGAGCTCATGGCCCAGAAGCGGGCCCGGGCCCTTCGCCCCGAGTGCTTCCGGGAGCATGTGGCCGGGGTGCGCAACGCCCTGGAGAGCCAGTGGCTGGGGACGGTGGGCGCCGCCCACCTGACCCGCAGGCGGCCCTTGGCCCTGGTGGGGGGCTGCCGGGATGCCCTGAGCCAGTGCGGGATGGAGGAGGCCTCAGTGCTCCTGTCCCTGCTGGGGAGGCCGGAGCGGCTATTCTGCGTGGTGGCCGACCTGGGGGAGGGGGAGCAGGTCTCCCTCACCCTGCAGATGCCCAACGGGGCGGTGGCCAATATCCAGGGCATCCAGAGAGTGGGGGAGGAGGCCGGCTTCCAGTATGAATACGCCGGCCAGTTTGGCCTGGCGGACTATGACAGCCGCCAGGGGGCCCTGCGCCTCAGCCGCAGAGGCACCCTGCTGGAGGAGTGGCCCGTGGAGGCCAGCGCCAAGGCCCTGGAGGAGGCGCTGACCTGCTCAGGGGACAACGGGTTGGAGGCGCTGGTGCATCTCCAGCTGTGCGCCCGGCGCTCTGCCGGGGAGCGGCGGGTGGTGGAATGGAAGGAGGGAGCGCTGTGAAACAGATCCGAGTGGGGATGGCGGGCCTGGCCCACATCCACGGTGAGGGCTACCTCCAATTTCTGCGCCAGGACCCCCGGGTCCAGCTCACGGGCATCTGGGACGAGCGCCCAGAGCGGGCGGAGGGGACGGCAAAAAAATTTGGCATGCAGCTGTGCAAGACCCTGAAGGAGCTGACGGACCAGGGCCTGGACCTGCTGCTGGTGTGTGCCGAGAACACCAAGCACCTGACCCCGGTGCTGGCCGGGGCCCAGGCGGGGACGGCGGTGCTGTGCGAAAAGCCCATCGGCACCGACCTAAGGGAGATCGACGAGATGATCCGGGTCTGTGAGGAGAAGGGCGTGAAGCTTATGACTGCCTTCCCTAACCGCTATGCCCCCGACATTCTCCGGGCCAAGGAGCTGCTGGAGCGGGGGGGGATCGGGGAATTGCGGGCGGTGAAGGCCACTAACAAAGGGAAGATGCCTGGGGGCTTTTTCGTGGAGCCAGAGCTGTCCGGAGGCGGGTCGCTGATGGACCACGTGGTCCACGTGGCCGACCTGATGAACTGGTTCATGGGCCAGGCCCCCCAGTGGGTGTGCGCCTTCGGGGGCACGGTGCTCCACCCCGAGCTGGTGGTGGACGACGTGTCCATGGTCCACTTCGGCTACGCCAACGGGGTGACGGTGACCCTGGATTCCAGCTGGTCCCGGAACGAGAAGTTTCCCAGCGACCGGAACCTGACCCTGGAGCTCATGGGCACCCAGGGGACCCTCTGGGTGGACATCGTCACCGACCACAGCCGGGTCCTCTCCGACCGGGCGGACCGGGAGCTCTACCTGGACTTCGGCCCCAACAAGGTCAAGCGGATGCTGGAGGACGCGGTGAACTGCGTTTGTGAGGACCGGCCCTTCCCGGTGACGGGGGAGGACGGCAAGCGGGCGTCCATGGTGGCGCTGGCGGCCATCGCCTCGGCCAGAGAGGGACAGCCGGTGATTTTGTAGAAGAGAGGAAGACAAGATGAGACGATTGGATTCCCATGTACACATCTCCCTCAACGCCGAGTCCTCCACCCTGGCGGACGGGGAGCTGCTGTGCCGGCTGCTGGATGAGGTGGAGCAGCTCAATATTCTGAATATCGTGCTGGAGAAGCCGGAGAACCTGCCCCGGAACGCCATCTCCCTGCTGCTGAAGCTGCGCTTTCCCGGGCGGGTCTACAGCTTTGGGGGCATCGTGATGCCCCGGGGCCGGGGCCGGGAGGAGGACTATGTCCGGCAGGTGGAGCTGCTGGGCCGGGCGGGCTTTGACGGGGTGAAGCTCTTCGGCAAGCCCAGCGTCCGGGCCAGCCGCCCCATCCCCTTCGACGACCCGGTGTACGACGGGATGTACGGCACCCTTCAAAATAGCGGCACGCCAGTGAATTTCCACATCGGAGACCCACCGGAGTTCTGGGACCGGGACAGGGTCCCGGCCTTTGCCTGGAAAAATGGCTGGTATTACGGGGAGGGGGAGTACCCCTCCATGGAGACCCTTTTGGGGGAGATCGTCCACGTGCTGGAGAAGTTCCCCCGGCTGAAGCTGCTCGTCCCCCACATGATGTTCCTCTCCCAGGACCTGGAGCGGCTGAGGGGACTGCTGGAGCGCTTTCCCACCCTGCTGACGGATATCACCCCGGGGCGGGAGCTCTACTTCCAGCTGTCTGAGAACCGGGAGAAGGCCCGGGCATTTTTCCTGCGCTACCACGGGCGTATCCTCTTCGGCACGGACAACGCGGTATGCGTCCAGCGGAAGGACAGCCTGGAGCAGTGCCGGGAGACCCTGAGCGCGGTGGAGCGCTTTCTGGAGACAGAAGACCGCTTCCAAGCCTGGGGCGGAGAGCTGGCGGGCCTAGGTCTTCCGGGGGAGGTCCTGGGGGACCTTTATGGGGACAACTTCCGCCGCTGGGTGGGAGAAGAGCCCGCCCGGCCCCAGGGGGGCAGCGCGATGGAATACTGTGGGTGGCTGCGGGAGTTGGCGGCCCGGCAGGGCTGCGCCCCGGCGGAGCGGGAACTGACGCTGGTGATGGAAAAGATGGCTGAATTGGCAGGAACGGAGTGAGTGGGATGAAGGAATATCTGGCCTTTGACGTGGGGGGCAGCTACATCAAATACGGGGTGGTACAGGGGGACGGGACCATCCTGTTCCGAAAGAAGAGCCGGACCAACAGCCACCTGGGGAGCGAATATCTGGTGGGGGAGCTGTGCCGCATCGCTGACGAGACCATGGAGGGTTTTGCCCTCAGCGGTATCGCTGTCTCCACCACCGGAGTGGTGGACGTGGAGCGGGGGAGCATCCAGACAGAGATCTGCAGCTGGATCAACGGCTACAACGGCACCCAGCTGCGGGAGCTGCTCCAAAAGCGCACCGGGCTGGCCGTGGAGATGGAGAACGACGTGAACTGCATGGCCCTGGGGGAGCAGTGGCTGGGGGCGGCCAAGGGCTACCGGAACGTGGTGTGCATGGCCATCGGAACGGGGATCGGCGGGGCGCTGCTGGTGGACGGAGAGCTCTACCGGGGCAGCCGGAACATGGCCATGGAGGTGGGGCGCATGCCCGTGGGCCGCAGCCACCTGGAGGACCTGGCCTCTGTCCGGGCTCTGATATATGAGTACGCCAAGCTGGCCAACATCCCCTCCCAGGACGTGGACGGCCTCCTGGTGGCCCAGAGGGAGCGGGAGGGTGACCGGTACGCCGCAGAGGCCTTTGAGCAGATGTGCTATTATCTGGCCCAGGGGATCGCCATGCTGACCTGCGCCCTCACCCCCGATGTGCTGATCCTGGGCGGGGCCATCACCAGCGACCGGGAGCTGCTGGATGGGCGGCTGCGGAGATATTTGAAGGAGATGCTGGATCGGGCCCTTTGGGAGAGCCTGGACATCCAATATGCCAAGCTGGGCAAGGACGTGAACCTGGTGGGGGCGGTACGCCACCACCAGCTCATGAGCCGCCGCAGGCGGGAGCAGGCCGTAGGCTGAGCGCAGATGGAGAAATAAAATATATCAGACAGGAGAGATGAACGGCATGGAACAAAAAAAGCGCATCCGGCTGGGATGCATTGGTGGCGGCATGATCATGAACGTGGCCCATGTGCCCGCCTATGTGGAGCTGCGGGAAGAAATGATCGTGACCGGGATATACTGTCCCCAGAAGGAGACGGCGGAGGAGACACGGGAAAATTATCTCTCCCAGATGGCCCGAGCCGGGGCGGAGGTGGATTGGGAGGTGCGGGTGTGCGCCAGCTTTGAGGAGCTTTTGGAGCGGGTGGACGCCATCGATATCGGCACCCCCACCCGCTGGCACGCCTGGTATGCCGAGCGGGCCCTGGCGGCCGGGGTCCACGCCATGTCGGAGAAGCCCATCGCCCGCAACTATTGGGAGGCAAAGCACCTGGAGGAGGCGGCCCAGACCTCCGGGGCTATCTACCAGCTCAACGACGACAACGTCTTTCTGCCCCGGTACCAGCACATCAAGAACGTGCTGGCCTCAGGGGCCATCGGGGAGGTCACCCAGCTGCTGCTGACCCGTGGAAGTCCCTCCTCGGACCGGAACGACTGGTTTTTCGACCCAGTGTCCGGCGGCGGGGCCATTTTGGACTACGGCTCCCATGCGGTAATGGGGGCCTGGTTTCTGCTGGGCTTTGACAAGCGGCCCCGGCGGGTCCGGGCCATCGACATCCGGGTGAAGGACCGGACCCGGTTCATCCGGGGGCGGCTGCGGGACATCGAGACGGACGATGACGCCCATTTCAAGGTTTTCTTTGAGGACCCCGGGAACGGAGACATGATCCCGGCAGTGCTAGAGGCCACTTGGTCCTGGCCCGACTTTGGAGAAAATTCCAGCGATACCCACGGCCACATCCGGGTGGACGGTACCGAGGGCTGGCTTACCAGCCAGTTTGACGAGAACGACCAGGAGTACTTGGTGGTCCACCGCTTCGCGGCGGGGGAGAGAAGGATCCCCATCCAAAGCTACCGCTCGGAGACCCTGTCCTTCCGGGATGAGATCTGGAACTTTATCCGCAGCATCCAGCAGGGCGAGCAGTCCATGATCGACGCCCGGGTGGGCACGGTAACCGCCCAGATCATCACCGGGGCCCAGATATCCCAGCTCCAGGGCCGCAGGATGGTGGAGCTGGAGGAGGTAGGCCCCTATTGTCAGGGCTTTGACGACGGCTCCGGGGACCTATTGAAAATGGGAGACAGTATTGCGCTGGAACTGACCCGCCCCTACCGCCTGGAGGGGTGATGGAGCCGGCAGGGAGGACACGGGCTTTATGACCAACGGACATGATCAGGACATCCGCCCCACCATATGCCGTATAGAGCCGGGCGGCGTTCAGGCCGGCAGTTCCGGCGAGGCCCTTATGTTGCTTTTTGGGCTGGAGGGCCGTTGCCAGATCGACCTGGACAGCGGCTGCTACCCCTGCGGGCATGGGGATGTGGTCCTGCTCCCGCCCAAGACGGTCTACCGCCTGGGGGCGGGAGAGGAACTGGGGAGGGCGGCGGTATGGAGCCTGGCCCCGGAGCAGCTGGTGCGCGCCCAGCACCGGGGCTGTCAGGCGGCGGAGCAGATCCTGGAGCTGGCGGACCGGGGTATGACTCTGCCGCTGAGCGAAAAGGAGCAGGAACGGATCAGACTGCTCCTGGACGGCGGAGCGGAGGACCGGCACGGGAGCTATTACCGGATGAACGCCATGGAGCTGGTCCTTATCGAGCTGTGTCGGGTGATCGAGGGCCGGGAGGACGTTCAGGAGCGGATGAGCCGTAGCGAGACAGAGCGGTCCAGGCTCATCAAGAACGTGATCACCTATGTCAATGAGCATTACCGGGAGGAGATCCGACTGGACAGCATTGCCCGGCAGTTTTGGGTGAGCCCCTCCTATCTCAGCAGGCAGTTTAAGAGCAAGGTGGGGGTGAGCATCACCCAGTTCATCACCGAACGGCGGCTCCAGGCGGCCCAGCGGCTGCTGATGACCAGCGACCTGGACATCGCCGAGATCGCCGACCAATTGGGTTTTAAAAGCGCCAATTACTTTTATACGGTGTTTAAAAAGAACCAGGGGATATCACCCAGGGAATTCCGAAAGAACAGCCGCATCAGCGATAAGCTGCTGGACCATCATTGGGAAATGGGGGGATAAGCATTGCAGGGAAATGGATACTATTTGGGAGCCAACTGCGGCCGGGACTGTATCCGGCTGGGTGTAGTCCGGACAGACGGCGTCCTGCGGGACATGGCCGACTACCCCCTGGGGAGCCGGTCGGGGGGCGCGGTGCTCCATACTCTGCGGGAGGCCCTGCTCCACTACCGGGCGGAGCGGCCCAAGCTGAAGGTGGAGGCGGTGGGCATCGGCCTGCCGGGCTATATCAACCCCTCCGGCGGCATCTGGATGCGCAGCCTGGACCTGGGGGTGGATACGGCCCTGCCTGTGTCTGCGCCTCTGCGAAGCCTGTTGGGGGTCCCGGTATACATCGACAATGATATCAACGCAGCCACCCTGGCGGAGCTGTATTTCGGCATGGGCCGGCTGTGCGGGAATTTCCTCTATCTGGGCCTGGGAGAGGGCGTGGCCATGGGCATCGTGGCCGACGGAAAGCTTATCCGGGGCATTGCCAACTGTGCCGGAGAGATCGGCCACATGTCGGTGGAGACCGGGGGCAGGCAGTGCGAGTGCGGTTACCAGGGCTGCCTGGAGGGCATCGCCTCGGTGGGGGCCCTGTTCCAGGAGGTGCGGAATCTGCTGCCCTCCTACCCCACCTCTCCTTTGGCGGAGCTGGAGAAGGAGGGAAAGCTGACGGTGGAGGCGGTGCTGGACTATGCCGGGGAGGGGGAGACCCTGGCCCGTATCGTGGGAGAACGGATAGTCCAGGCTGTGGGCCGGGGCGTGGTGAACAGCATGAATTTGCTCAACCCTGGTTACATCATTCTCTCCGGTCCCCTGAGCAAGAGCGACTGGCTGGTAGAGCAGGTGAAGCGGTTCGTTTACACCAACGGCTTTGTCTCCTCCATCGGCACCCTGCGGGACATCTCCCGGTCGGTGCTGGAGGCGGAGTATATCGACGTGCTGGGGGCGGCCTGCCTGTGCATGCCGGCGCAGTAAACAGCGCAAACAAAAAAGCCCGGCCCCGGAACTTCCGGGGCCGGGCTTTTATCAATGGATCATGGTGGGAAGAGGACTTAAACCTCCTCGTCCTCCTTCTTGCGCTTGTGGGTCAGGGAGACCAAGCCCAGGCCGGAGGCCAGGGCGGCCGCCAGCCAGCCATAGAGACCGTCGCCGGTCTGCGGCACGTCGGCCAGGGGCACGTCCTCGTCCAGCAACTCCTCCTCGTTGTGGGGGATGTCAGCCAGAGGCACGTCGTCATCCAGCAGTTCCTCCTCGTCGCCGCCACCACCGCCGCCGTTCCCGCCGCTATCAGAGGGTGTGGGAGTGGGAGTGGAGGTAGAGGGCGTGGTCTCGGAGGGGGTGGGGGTGGGAGTACCGGTGGAGTTGGAGTAGGTGTTGGTGATGGTAAAGGAGGTGCCGCTGCCGCTAACGCTGACAGTGTACCCCTCGGGCACGCTCACCTCTTCCACGCTCCAGCTGCCGTTCTCGTCCAGACCCTGCCAGGTGTGGGACCAGCCGTTGCGCTCATTGAGCGTTACGGTGCCGGAGGGAGTGGAGCCGTTCATCAGCCGGACTTGGATGCTGGTGGGACGGACGCTCTCGTCGTCGCCCCGCCAGACCTTCTGAACGCTGACGTTCACAGTGTTCACGTAGTAGGAGTAGTTCCAGTAGTTGTCGAAGGACACCTCGGTGTACTGGTCCTTCTCCAGCAGCTCGCCCTTGTCGTTGACAGGGGTGGTGCGGTAGCTGCCCTCGCCGGCCTCCACTTCGGTGACGGTATAGGTGGTGCCCACAGGCAGGTTGCCCAGCTTCAGGAGCTGACCGTGCTTCAAAGTGACCTCAAAGAGGGCGGCCTGAGTGTCCACAGGCTCAGAGGGCTCGGCGCTCTCCACAGGGGCCGGGTCGGCCTCCTCGGCGGGAGGCTCGTTGAGGTCGGGCTCGGGGGCGGGCTCCACATAACGCTGGAGCTCCACGAACTCCCGGGTGTAGTCGGTGACAGTCTCGCCGGTGGTCTCGTCCACACGCTCACTGGGGGTGAAGATGGTGGCCCAGTAGGACTCCGCCAGTTCCACATAGGCGGCGGGGGCCTTCAGCTCTACCAGGAAGTGCCACTCCCGGTCCTTCTCGCCCCGGTTGCCCGAGACGGTTTTGCTCAGCTGGAGCCCGGTGGTGTGGCGGGTGTAGTAGTTGGTGGCTGTAACCTCCACCACCTGGCCCTGGGTATCGATGGTGACCACACGTTGGTTGGAGCCATCGTCCCAGCTCATGCCCTTGTAGTCGTAGTTGTCCAGCTCCCGGTTGCCCACCTCCACGATGGTGTAGGTGCCGAAGCGCAGGCCATCGGCGTAGACAGGCTTGCCGTCAGCGGGAACGGAGAGCCGGGCCACGGGCTCCGCGGTGGTATCGGTGCCGGCGTAGATGTTGAAGTTGAAGGCCTTGCTGGTCAGGTCCTCGGTGATCGCATCACCGGTGACGCCGTCCAGATCCGGGACCTTGGCCACGCCGATGCTGCCCCGGATGATCTCGTTGGTGATGGTGATCTCACCCGCGGTGCTGCTGTCGGTGGTGCTGGCTTTCCAGGACCAGGTGTTCTCACCCAGAATGTCGCCCTTGTTCACAGGCTCCACGGACAGGAGCTTATCCTTGTGGTCGGCGTCCTTGACGAACTCCAGGATCCACTCGTGGCCCTTGTTGGTCTCGTCGTCCCGGTAGCCGTCAGCCACCTTGGTCTCGGTGAGGCTGTACTTGCCGGGAGTCAGGCCGCTGATGGTCAGCTCGCCGTCGGTGGTGGAGTAGGTCTCAGACGTATCGCTGCCTTCCTTCTTCAGGGTGAAGGTAACGCCGGTGATGGGGGCCTTGGTCTCGGCGTCGATTTTGTGGATGGAGAAGGAGGCGGTGCCCAGCTCGTCGTAGCTGCGCCAGTTGTTGGTCAGGGTGACCGAGCTGCCGGCGTTTACCAGAGTGGTGGTGGGCTCACTGACCACCCAGCCGCCGATGATCTCATAATTGCCGTCCTGGGCCAGCTTGTCACTGCGGACCCGGATGATGCCCTGGGTCCGGTCGGTGTAGTCCAGGGTCCAGGTGGCGTCGGCGGGAACGGCGATGAGGTTCTCCTCCACTTGGTAGCTCCAGGCGGCCAGACCGTCGCCCTCATACTGGGGCAGGCTGTTCCAGGTATAGCGCCAGCCGTTGCCGCTGTTGAGCTCCACAGTCCGGTCAATGCCGTCGGGGAGGCTGTCGGGCCCGCCCACCAGGGTCACGGTGATGGGCTGGCGGAACTCGTTGGGGGTCCCGGTCCAATCCTTGGTCACGGTGAGGCTGGTGTATTTGGGCTGATAGTAGTGGTTCTTCACGGTGACGCCGTTGCTGCCCTCGGTGATAGAGGTAGGGGCGTCCCCGGTGCCCGTCTTCACCACGCCGGTGAAGGTGTAGGTGCCATTGGCCGGATTATCAAAGGTCTCGGTCACCGTATAGGTGGTGCCGGTGGGGATACCGGAGATGGTTTTGCTATCCCGATCCTTCATGCCCTCGAAGACGTACAGGCCGTTTTCAGTATACTGGGTGGGATCGGCAGGGGCCACTGCCTCGCCGGAGCCCAGCTTCACGGTGATGGTGAAGCTATCTGCCTGGGAATTGGGGGCCACGCTGGTGGTGCTGTCGTAGTCCACCAGCTTGCCCACGGTGAGGCTGCCGTTCTTCCGGGTGTTGGTGAAGGCGGCAGTGTTATTGCCGTTGGCCACGATGGTCCCGGTCTTGGTGTCCTCAGCGGCGGTGTAATTGCCGTTGGAGGTGTCCTCTTTCACAGTGTAGCCGAAGCCTACGGGCAGGCCCTCAATGGTCTTGCTGCCGCCGGCTCTCAGCACCACGGAGCCCACGCCGTCCTTAAAGGCGATACCGCTGTAGGTGCCGTCCTTCAGACCGGGGATGGTGACGGTGAAGGTGAACTCGTCATTGGCCTCCGCGGCGGTGGTGTTGCCGGTCACCGCCTTGGAGAGGGTGAGCTTATCGCTGTTCCGGGTGTAGTGGTTGGTGGCGGTGACCTCATAGGTCTTCTGGTCCTCGGCTACCATGACCTGGAAGCCGTCGGTGTCGGGGTCGGCGTCGGTGCCGGAGAAGGTCACACTGGAGAAGGTGTAGTTGGGAAGGGTGACATCGCCCTCTTCCTTAATGGTGTACATGCCGTAGCGCAGGTCGATAGAGGTATCGCCCTTGTCTTTTGTGACGGTGAGGGTATCCATCAGATAGCCATTGGCATCATAAATGTTAAAGGTGTATTCCCGGCTCAGGTCCTCGCCGTCCAAGGTATAGTCCAGGTCCAGGGCCTTGCCCAGCTGGATCTTGCCCAGCAGGGGCTCGTTCTTCACAACGAGGATGGAGCCGTCCATCTCTACCTTGGCGTCGCCGATGCCCACAAAGGAGGCCAGCCACTCCCAGAAGTTGGTGCCCACCTTACCCTCGGGAGCTTCCACTTTGAAAAGGGTGTCACCCTTGGTCAGCTCCACGGTCCACTTGCGGCCTACATTGCCCGCGGCAATGTAAGCGTCGGGCACAGCGGTCTCTTCCAGGGTATAGGTGCCCTTGGGCAGGTTCGTAAAGGAAGCATAGCCATTCTTACCAGCGACTGGGCCGGTCACTTCAGTATAGGTCACATCGTTACCGGCGGCGTCCTTGCCGGTGAGGGTGAAGGTCACGCCATTGATGGGGACCCTGTTCTCACTGTCGACCTTGTGGATGAAGAACTCAAACTCGCCCAGTTGGTCGGGGGTGCGCCACTCGTTCTTCAGGTTCATGCCATCCTCGGTGACTACCCAGGCGCCCATGATCTCGTAGCCGGAATCATCAAGGGCCAAGTTTGTGCCCCGGACCCGGACCAAGTCGCCCTCCCGGGGATCTTTGGTGTAGTTGCCCGTGGCGGGGTAATTGATGTCAGTCTCCTGGACGGAGTAGGTGTAGGCGTTCTTGCTGCCGTCATAGGCGGGCAGGCTGCCCCAGCTGTAGTGCCAACCATTGGCGGCGGTGAGGGTCTGCTCAGCGCCATAGGCCTGGCGGTTCCGGTAGAGCTGGACGGTGACGGAGTCGGGGCGGAAGTTCTCATTGCCGTCGCCCGCCCATTCCTTGGTGACCTCGATGTTGGTCTCCCGTACCTTATAATAAGAGTTGTTGACGGTGACAGTCTGGCCAGCCACGGTGCCGGAGGCGTTGGGGATGCTGGGAGCGGCCCAGCCGGCCTCGGAGGGCTTAGTCTCCTCCACTGTGTAGGACACGGAATCCCTGGGGATGCCGTTGATGGTGGCGGTGCCATTAGCGCCGAGAGTAAAGGTGTACTTGCCGTTGGCCACATAGGAGGTACTGTTGCCAGCGTCCACGCTGCCGTCGCCCAGCTTTACCACGATGGTGAACTTGTCGGTGGCAGGGGTGGCGCTGGTGGGATCCAGAGCGGCCACCGTCTTCTTCACGGTGAGACTGGTGAGCAGGTGGGTGTTGATAATGGTAGCGGTGGGATTGCCGCCGGCGGTGATGTTGCCCTCCACCACGCCGCTGGCCTCGTAGGTGCCGGGCACGTTGATCTCTTCTACCTTATAATGGGCCCCAGCGGGGATGTCACTGATGGTGACGGGGGCGATGGAGGAGACATTAACGGTGGCCACACCGTTGGCGTCAAATTGGACGCCGCTATAGGTCACGTTTTTGATTTTGAGACCCTTGTTGTTGGGATCAGTGAGGGTCACCCGGAAGGAGAAGGCCCGGTTGGCGTCGCCCTCGGTGCCGCTGCCGGCCAGAGTTTTGTTCAAAGTCAGGCTTCCGGTCTTCCAGGTGTTGGTGTAGGAGAGGGTGGAGGCATCTGCACTCTTGCGCCAGCTGCTGCCTACACCGGTACCCATTTCCATGGTCACGGTGCCGATGGAGTAGTGGTGGATAAATACCTTGAGGCCGGCGGTGGGCTGGCTCTCATCCACCTTGCCCACAATGACTGGGACGGTAATTTTATAAGTGGTATTGTTGGGTGTGGTATTGGCGTTGGCCTTTTCCCGCACGTAGAAGGTGTAGGAGCTGGCCAGAGCCTTGGTCTGGTCGATGCCGGAGCCGTAGTCCAGGGTCAGCTTGCCCTGCTTGTTGGTGGTGGCGGTGTCCAGCACCTTGGTGCCGGTGCTGTCCAGCAGCTCAAAGGTAAAGCTGGTCTTGGCAATGTCCGCGCCGTTGAGGGCTTTGCTGACACTCAGGGGCGCCGTGCCGTCCAGGGCGTAGGTGTGCTCCTCCTTGGGGTCGTCGCCGGGGGTATGCACATAGCTCAGGGCCAGGATGCCGTTGGTGGCGATGCCGCCGCCGTGGGTGGCGGAGGTATTGCCGCTGATGGTGACCTTGTGGCCGGAGAAGCCGGGGGCGGAGGTGTTGCCCGCGGTCAGGCCCAGCAGGAAGCCACCGTAGATATAGCCGTTGTTGGCCTGGGTGATCTGCTTGAAGCTGCTATTGACGCTGTCCATCACATATCCGGTCCACTTGGCGCTGCTGTCGATGGGCCGGGTGTCGCTGATGATGGTGCCGCCGCCGTTGGCGGCAGCGCCGGCGCAGAAGATGTCTGTGGCGGCGTTTCGGAAGTTTTTCTGGGCGGCGCCGTTGCCCTGCCACTTGCTGTGGGCGTCTACGAAGTCGCCGGTAGTAGTGGTCCAGTGGGTGGGGCAGTTGGGATACCTGGGATCACAGGAGTTTTTGCCGCCCACCGAGCCGCAGGCAGGGGCGCCGTTCTCGTCATAGGCGGTCTTGCTGGTGGTGTTGCTGTAGATGGCCGCGCCGTTGTTGCCGATGTTGACGATGCCCACCTTGCCGTGGACGCAGGAGGCGATACCGCCTCCCAGGCCATCGGCATGGTTCTGGGTGATGATGGCGTTCTTCAGGGACAGCTTGGCGGGGTTGTTGACATAGATGCCGCCGCCGCCCAGGTCCACCTTGGTGGCGGAGGTGTTGTTCTGGATCTTGATTTCGGAGCCGCCGCTGACAGTGGGGTCAATGACAGCGGTGCCGTTGACCCAGATACCACCGCCGCCGCCGTCCAGGCCGGCATTGTCGTTGCCGGTCCGCCGCACGCCGGTGGCCTTGTTGTTGCAAATGTTGCCGCCGTACATGTTGAAGGTGGCGGTTTGGCCGACATAGATGCCGCCGCCGGCGCCGGCAGAGTTGCCGCCCATGCCCTTGTCGGAAGAACTGAGGGTGCCGATGGTGCCGCCGTACATGGTAAAGGTGCCCTCTTCAATACAGACGCCGCCGCCCACGGTATGGCCGTAATTTGCGCTCTGGGGCCACTTGCTAATATAGTTGCCCGTGCCGCCCTTGACGGTAATGCCGTCGTGCAGGATAACGTGGGCGGTGCCGGATACGGTGATGGCGCTACGGCCCCTGTCGGCGGCGTTGATAGTGCCCTTATTGCTGCCGCCGTAGTTGTTGGCGCCTGTTCCGGCGTAGATGTGCACCGTGCCGGCGCTAAAAGACAGAGTGCCCTTCCACTCACCGGAGACATAAATGGTATGATTGCCGTCGCCCCGCGCGAAATCCGAGTTTTGGGCAATCCTGCTTGCGTCGCATACAAGGGTGCCATTGGCCAGCGTTTCCACCGTAGAAGTGAACAGCACCTTCCAGGTCAGCGCCACGTCCACCGTCTCGGTATCGGGGACCTTCACGGTCACATCGTCCCCATCGTTGACAGGCTCATCAGCTGCGTCGGCGGCGGGCTGCTCGTCAATGATATCATCAGTGGGCGCCTCACTGGGTTCCTCGGAGGGCTCGTCGCCGGGCTCCTCAACAGGCTCCGCCTCGGGGCCCTCGGCCTCGGGGACGGGGTTGTCGTCGATGATCACGCTGTCGTCGCCCTGCTCCTCCTCAACGGGGGCTTCGGTGAGCTCCCCGGCGGGCTCTACGATCTCGGGCAGGGTAGAGGGCTCGCCCTCCTCCTGGAGCATGTCGGAAGTCTCCTCGGAGGGATCCACGCTGGGCTCGTCGGAGGGCGCTTCACTGGGCTCGCCGCTGGGAACGTCATTGGGCTCATCGCTGGGCTCCTGGGGGGCTTCCGCCTGGGTGGGGGCTTTCTCCACCATCTTCTGGTAGGTGTAGGTAATGACCGCCAGCGCCTCAGGACTGGTGGGCTCGAAGAAAGTGGCGTTGCCCTCCTCGTCCATGGTCAGGACAGGGGAGCCGTCCTCCCACTCGCCCTTAACGGCCCAGACGCCGCCCTCGGGCAGGATGCCGTTCCCCTTGGGGGCGGTCTCCATCAGGCCCAGGCCAAAGCCGGGCAGAGTCCAGGGGTAGGCCTCCCCCATCTCTTCCAGCTCCAGGGGGGCAGGCAGCTGCATGTTGAAGTCATAGTCTTTCTCCACGGCGAAGGCCGCCAGGTTGACCATGCTCAAGCACAGGGTAAAGGCCAGGAAGGAGGCCAGTGCGCGCTTGCCCATGTGTTTCCACTTTTTCACAGGGATCATCCTTTCATATGGTAAATTTTTATATGATAACAGAGATGCACCCAACCCCTGGGCGAGGCGCTTTTTTGCTTAAGCAAAAAAGGAAAAGCCGTACGGCTTTTCCATAGGCGTTGCCACCCATGGAAGTTGCTTTAGAATACAAAGCTTGACGCGGGTTGAACGCAGTCTTTTGTTTGTGCAATCATTATATCAAATTGTAACTATAAATGCAAGAGAAAATCATACAAATTTTACCTTTTTACAAAAAAGTTTCAAAATAGAAGGAAACAATTGAAAGAGAACAGATCAATAGATTTTTACAATGCGTTTTTCAGGAAAAAGCAGAACTGGTTTCCATAATTTTTTTGAATAAATAGAGGAGAAGAAAGATTCAAAATAAAAAGAAATATGTAACCGGAAGGGCTGACTATGGAGCGGGGACGGGCAGGGCAGATTTTCCCTGCTGCCGATTGACTTCCGTTCCGACCTATGGTATAATATTCGCAAATTCCCGGAGAAGAGGAGGATGTTCCATGAAGCGCATTAAGACCCTGGAGACCCGGAACCTCTGCGACAGCGCGAAGACCGGTGGCTGCGGCGAGTGCCAGACCTCTTGCCAGTCCGCTTGCAAGACCAGCTGCGGCATTGCCAACCAGCAGTGCGAGAGCGTCCGCAAGTAAGGAAATGTCTCTGAAAATGCCGCCGTTTCGGCGGCATTTTTGCTGTAACGCCCACATAGAAAGGGAAGATACTATGATACACCGCTATACCCTGGACGGCCTTCACATCGTGGTGGATGTCTGCTCCGGCTCGGTGCACCTAGTGGACGAGGTGGCCTACGATATCATCGGCCTCTACGACCAGGGGGCGGTCCGGGGGGAGATCGTCCGGGCCATGCTGGAGAAGTACGCTGGCCGCCCCGACGTGACCGAGGAGGACCTGGAGGACTGCTGTGACGACGTGGAGGAGTTGCAGCGGACGGGGAAGCTCTTTGCCCCTGATGTGTTTGAGCCCATCGCCGGAGCGCTGAAGGACAAGAGCGCCGGGGTGGTGAAGGCCCTGTGCCTTCACGTGGCCCATACCTGCAACCTGAACTGCTCCTACTGCTTTGCCAGCCAAGGGAAGTACCACGGGGACCGGGCGGTCATGTCCTTCGAGGTGGGCAAGCAGGCCCTGGACTTTCTCATGGACCACTCCGGCAGCCGCACCAACCTGGAGGTAGACTTCTTCGGCGGGGAGCCGCTGATGAACTGGGACGTGGTGAAGGACCTGGTCCGCTATGCCCGGAGCGTGGAGAAGGAGCGGGGGAAGAATTTCCGCTTCACCCTGACCACCAACGGGATGCTCATCGACGACGAGGTCATCGACTTTGCCAACCGGGAGATGCACAATGTGGTCCTGAGCCTGGACGGGCGGAAGGAGATCCATGACCGCTGCCGGGTGGATTACGCCGGGGAGGGCAGTTGGGAGCGCATCGTGCCCAAGTTCCAAAAATTTGTCCAGGCCCGGGAGGGCAAGGAATATTATATGCGGGGCACCTTCACCCATGCCAACCCTGACTTTTTGAAGGACATTCAGTGTATGCTGGACCTGGGCTTCACCCAGCTCTCCATGGAACCGGTGGTCTGCGCCCCCGGGGATCCCGCCGCCCTCACCGAGGAGGACCTGCCTGTCGTGCTGGAGCAGTACGAGGAGTTGGCCCGGCTCATGGCCAAGCGGCGGAAGGAGGGCAGGCCCTTCACCTTCTACCATTATATGCTGGACCTGTCCGGTGGGCCCTGCGTCTACAAGCGGGTGTCGGGCTGCGGCTCGGGCACCGAGTACATGGCGGTCACCCCTTGGGGGGACCTTTACCCCTGCCACCAGTTCGTGGGGGAGGAGAAGTACAAGTTAGGGGACGTCTGGCAGGGGGTCACCGCCCCCGCCATTCAAGCGGAGTTCGCCCAGTGCAACGTCTATGCCCGGCCCGAGTGCCGGGACTGTTGGGCCAGGCTTTACTGTTCCGGTGGCTGCGCTGCCAACGCCTACCACGCCACCGGGGCCATTACCGGGGTCTACGAGCAGGGCTGCGAGCTGTTTCGGAAGCGGATGGAGTGCGCCATCGCCCTGGAGGCGGCCAGGACCCTGGAGGAGGCCTGATGGATGCCCCGGTGTTCGACCTCCTTAAGGGCTACCAGCTGGAGGGCATGAGCCGGTTCCACATGCCGGGGCACAAGGGGGCCGGACCTCTGGGCTGTGAGGGCTGGGACATCACTGAGATCAAGGGGGCGGACGCCCTCTACGAGGCCGAGGGAGTCATCGCCCAGGCCGAGGCCAATACCACCGCCCTCTTTGGGACCCAGCGGAGCCTCTGGTCCACCGAGGGATCCAGCCAGTGCATCCGGGCCATGCTCTACCTGGCCGTGACCCACCGCCGGCCGGGGACCGCCCCCGTGGTGCTGGCCGCCCGCAACGTCCACAAGAGTTTTATCTATGCTGCCGCCCTGACGGACTTTGGGGTGGAGTGGCTCTGGCCCGAGGGGGAGAGCGGCTCCCTCTGTGCCTGCCCGGTGTCACCGGAGGCATTGGAGGAGGCCCTTTCCAGAACGGAGACGTCCCCTTGCGCAGTTTACATAACTTCTCCGGATTATCTGGGAAATATGCAGGACGTCTCCGCCCTGGCCGCCGTGGCCCACCGCCACGGTGCCCTGTTGCTGGTGGACAACGCCCACGGGGCCTATCTCCATTTTCTGCCCCGGCCCCGGCACCCCATGGACTTGGGGGCCGACCTGTGCTGCGACTCTGCCCACAAGACCCTGCCTGTGCTCACGGGAGGTGCCTATCTCCACATTGGAAGGGAGGCCCCCGGGACCTTGGCGGACAGAGCTAAGGCGGCCCTGGGCCTCTTTGGCTCCACCAGCCCTTCCTATCTGACCATGGCCTCCCTGGACCTGTGCAACCGGTGGTTGGCAGAGGAGGGGAGAGGGCAGCTGGCCCTTGCGGCAGAGCGTCTGGGAGAATTGAAAAAGGACCTTGCCACCCGGGGCTGGACCCTGTCGGGAGAGGAGGAACTGAAGTTTACCCTCCACGCCTCCGCCGGGGGCTGGGAAGGCGGCGCCCTGGCCGACCTGCTGCGGGTGGGAGGCGTGGAGCCGGAGTACGCCGACCCCGACTATGTGGTGCTGATGGTCTCCGCAGCAAATGATGCGGAGGATTTCCAAAAGCTGTCCCAAGCCATGCCCCCGCCGGAGCTGGCAAGGAGAAGGACTGCCGCCCCTCGCCCTGCCCCGTCCCGGCGGGTGATGTCCGTTCGCCAGGCTGTCTTCGCCCTCCATGAGTGGGTGGGGCGGGAGGAGGCCCTGGGCCGGGTCTGCGCCGCCCCTGCCGTGGCCTGCCCCCCCGCCATCCCCATCGCCGTCTCCGGGGAGGAGATCGATGCCCAGGCGGTGGAGTGCTTCCGCTATTACGGGATAGAGCGGTGTATGGTAGTGAAGGAATAAAAACCGCCCGCCGAAAAGCGATCGCTTTTCGGCGGGCGTTGTTTTATCAGGAGATGGGCGGGCCTTTGAGTTCCTCTCACCGCACGCTGAGGGCGGCGATGATCCGCTCCCGGTATTCCCCGTGGTGGGGCATCCCGCCGCCCAGCCCACCCCGCTTGGGGAGCTGGAGCTTGAGAAAGCCGCCGTTTTTCAGGGTGATGGAGCAGTTTACCGCCCCCATGATCCCCTTTTTTACCTCGCAGTCCTGGATCTCCGACAGGGGGAACACCGTGCCCAGGTCCTCGGCTACCGTCTTGCGCAGGTCGGGGATGCGGTAGAGCTCGGAGAGATACTTCCGCTCCTCACACTCGGCTACCAGGAGATAGTGGTCGGTGAGGCCCACGTATACGTCAAAATAAGACGTTTTCTTTTGATTGACCTGAAGGGTGACGGCATGGATGCCGGCAGAGAGCCGTTCCCCATCGGGAACAAGGGGTTCCAGCCTTTGGAGCATCAGGGCTTCGTCAAAGATACCGGACATGGCGGCGGACCTCCCAAATCAGAAATCGATGGTATCGATTATAAGGCCGGGCCGGAAAAAAAGCAAGAGGAGGCGATAAAACGGGCCGGATTTCAGACTAATTTTAAGTTGTTGTCCTATAATGGCCCTATTCCAGAAGGAAGGGAAGGACTTATGATGAAAAAGACCCCAATGGCCGCCCTGCTGGCGGCGGCGATGCTTTTGACGATCCCCTGCGGCGCCAGGGCGGCGGAGAAGGAGACCGCCGTCGTCCTCTCCGACGCCCGGATCACCGTGGACGGCAAGGCTGTTTCCGCCGACCCCGCCGAAGCCGTCTACGTAGGGGCGGAGATCATCTACTACCGTGACGGTACCGACAGCTCTTACGGGGAGGGAACAGAGGGGGAAAAGCACTCTGAGGCGGAGGCCGCCGTCCATACCGTTCTCACCATTACCCAGCCGGGGACCTACCGGCTCAGCGGCTCCCTGTCAGCCGGCCAGATCGCCGTGGACCTGGGCAAGGAGGCCAAGGACGACCCCACCGCAGTGGTCACCCTCATTTTGGACAATGTAGATGTGACCTGCACGGTGGCCCCGGCCCTTATTTTCTATAACGTCTACGAGTGCGATCGGGCCTTTGTGGCCTATGACAACGACGAGGACCCAGACTATGAGGCCACGCCCTATGTGGACACCGGCTCCGCCGGGGCCAATGTGGTCATCGCCGCCGGCAGCGGGAATACCTTCACCGGGTCCCATGTGGCCCGGATCTACAAGGAGGGCACCACCAAAAAGCTCCACAAGTACGACGGGGCTTTCTATTCCAAGATGTCTATGAACATCTTCGGGGACAATGGGGACGACAGCGGTGTGCTGAACATCATTGCCGACAACGAGGGTCTGGACTCCGAGCTCCACCTGACCCTGAACGGCGGTACGGTGAACATTGAGGCCCAGGACGACGGCATCAACACCAACGAGGACTTCGTCTCAGTGACCACTGTCAACGGAGGCGTGCTGAACATAAACGCCGGCCTGGGGGCCGAGGGGGACGGCATCGACTCCAACGGCTACCTGGTCATCAACGGGGGAGAGGTTTGGACTGCCGCCAATGAGCGGACCCCTGACGGGGGCATCGATGCCGACAGCCCCATCCTGATCAACGGGGGGACCCTCTACGCCTTTGGCACCAGGAACGATGCCGCCGACAGCGCCTCCAGGCAGCCCTATATGGAGCTGTCCTTTGCCTCCACCCTCCCGGCGGGGAGCCTGGTGACGGTGCAGAACCAGGCGGAGGAGCTAGTCCTGGGGGCCGTGCTTTCCAAAGCCTGTCAGTCCATTACCCTCTCCTGCCCGGAGCTGAAACTGGACACGTCCTACCGGCTCTATGTGGATGGCGTACTTCAGTGTTACAGCGGCAACGGCTTTGGCATGGGCCGCCCCGGCGGTCCCCGGGGGATGGAGCCCCCCGAGGGCTTTGAGCCCGGCCGACGCCCGGAAGAGGGGGAAGGCCGGCACGACTTCATGCTCGGGAAAATGGAGCCTCCCGCTGATTTTGACCCCACCCGGATACCCCCCGAAGGTTTTGACGGTTTTGGCGGGGAAAACCGGGCGGACGGCTCTGGGTCTACGGATTTTATGTTAACTGAAACGGCAAAATCCTTCTCCGGTATTTGCGACTCCGACGCCTCGGGCAAGACCCGGGTCTCCTTCACGGTGGAGGGGGTGGACCGCGGGGGAGGTTGGGCGGTCATTGAGGCTGTTACCGCCATCACCTCTGATGTAGATTTGGACCCCTCTTTGGTCCAGATCACTGTGACCGACGACCTCTCGGAGAATTATTCCGCCTCCTGCCTGCTGGCCGACGGCCTGGAGGAGGTGAATGCCCTGTTGCCTAAGGAGGATGGGGATTATATCCTCACCGTGGCGGTGGTGAGCCAGGCGGAGGCCTTCACTGGGGCCACCCAGGTCTCCTTTTCCGTGGGAGCCTTGCCCTTCTACGATTTGCGGGAGACGGACGCCGCCTATGAGGCGGTGAAGGAGCTCTATTGGGCGGGGGTGCTGAAGGGAACAGGGCAAAACACCTTTTCCCCCAACGCCTCCGTCACCAGGGCCCAGGCGGTTGCCGCTCTGGCCCGCCTGGCGGGGGCGGAGGAGGCGGAGACAGACCGCTTTTCCGACGTGGAGCTGGGTTCCTGGTATGGGGGATACGTGTCTTGGGCAGTGGAGTCGGGGGTCGTGGAGGGGGACGGTGAAGGCCGTTTCCTCCCCAATGAGGCGGTGACGGCCGAACAGCTGGCGCTGATGCTGGGGAGACTCAAAGAAAATTATGTAAATCAAAAAGAGTTTACCGGCGAATTGACCCGAAGCCAGCTGGCACAGATGATTATTGACATTATGTAAACTAAAATAGATCGAAAAAAGACAGGGCAGACCTATGTGGTCTGCTCTGTCCTTTTGGGTGGGCGATATTTATGCCGGATGGAAAAAATATCTTTTTCTCTGTGACAAAGCCGGGGCCTGGGTCGTATAATAAGTGAATGTACATTCCAGGACAAGCGAGGATGGGCCATGGACAAACTCAGTTTTACCCGGGCGGTAGAGACCTATCAGGATATGGTATATCGGGTGGCCCTTCACAGCCTGGCCAGCCCCCAGGACGCGGATGACGCGGTCCAGGAGGTGTTTTTGCGCCTGTTCGGCTATGGGGGAGAGCTGGCTGGGGAGGAGCACCTGCGGCGGTGGCTGCTGCGGGTGACAGTAAACTACTGCAAGGACGTGCTGAAAAGCCCCTGGCGACGGCGGCGGGCTCCGCTGGAGGAGGCCGCCCTGCCTGCCTTTCAGGCCCCGGAGGAGCAGGGGCTCTATGAGGCGGTGATGGCCCTGCCGGAGAAATACAGGACGGTGCTGGACCTGTTCTATTACGAGGAGCTCTCCGTAAAGGAGATCGCGGAGCTGCTCCGGCTGGACCCCTCGGCGGTGACCACCCGGCTCAGCCGGGCCCGGGCCCGGCTGAAATCTGAATTAAAGGAGGTATGGCAGGATGAATGACCGTGAGTTGTACCGGCGCACCTTTTCCCAGGTCCATCCCTCCAAGACAATCACATGGGAGGACGTGAAGCAAATGAAACAAAAACGGCGGCGGCCTCTGGGCCGCCTGGTCCCCCTGGCGGCGGTCATCGCCCTGCTGGCCCTCTTGGGGGGCACAGCGGTGGCGGTGAATCTCTTCGGCTTGCGGGACGCCCTGCTGCCCCAGCGGCAGGAGGTGGAGGTGCTGGACCCGGAGACGGGACTTCCGGTCCCGGGAGAAAAGACCCAGGTGGATGTCATCAGCCTGTCCGGCTTTGCCAACACCCCCGAGAGCAAGGCCCTGGCCGAGTGGCAGGAGTTTTTGGATGGCTACGACCGGGACGGCTCCATTCTAAACAGTGTGGGCAACGCCATAGACCCGGCCCTGGACAAGTATTTCTACTATGGGGTGTACACCCAGGAGATGGGAGACAGGCTGGATGAGATCGTGGAAAAGTACGGCCTGAAGCTTCACACCGATATGATCGACCTCTATGAGCACCCCGAGGCCCTGGGCCCTCTGGCCGAGTTCACCCAGGAGAAGGAGACCTACTGGACCTATATGTACGAGGACGGAGGCTGTCATTTTGACGGCTACGCCTATGTGGAGGGCTGGGGGCTGGTGGACGTGCAGTTCCAGCGCAGCGTGAAGGGGACCTTCAACGAGGTGCAGCTTTCAGTGATGGACGCCGCGAAATACCAGGAGTGGAGCTACCAAACGGACAGCGGGGTGGAGGTGCTACTGGCCATGGGGCCGGGGAAATCGGTGATCCTGGCCGACCTGCCTGACAGCTTCGTGGTCTTCAACATCTTCATCGGCACCGACGGGGAGATGACCCGGGAGCGGCTGGAGGCGGTGGCCGACTGCTATGACTTCAGCGTCCTCACCCCGGTGAAAAAGCCCGTGGTGGAGGAGCGGACGATCCAGGAGCGGCTTTTCGACAGCCCCCGGGAGCTCTACGCCGCCGCCCTTTGGGAGCTGTGGAACACGGGAGCGTTCCCCATTGACGGAGTGGAAAACCAGCTGGCCGACAGCTTCGGCAGCGACGAGGTCATGGGGGGCAACCAGTTTGCCATTCGGGACATAGACGGCGACGGCAAGGAGGAGCTGATCCTGCTCTTTACCGACACCTACACCGCCGGCCAGGCGGGCTATGTGGCGGCCTTCGACGAGACCTATACCGGCCAGGCTCTGCCCCTGCGGACCCAGCTTCAGGAATTCCCCATACTCGCCTTCTATGAAAACGGTGCCGTCACAGCCGGGTGGTCCCACAACCAGGGTCTGGCGGGAGATGCCCTATGGCCCTACACCCTCTACCGCTACGACGCCGAAATGGACTGGTATGAGGCGGCGGCCACGGTGGACGCCTGGGATAAGTCCCTGAGAGATACCGATCATGAGGGAAAAGCCTTCCCGGACGAGGTGGACAAGGACGGGGACGGGGTAGTTTACTACATCAGGTCCAACTGGGCCCGGGGAGAGGCGGAGCCGGTGGACGGAGAAGAGTATCAAACCTGGTACGCCGCTGAGGTGGGGACAGGGGAGCCTCTAAAGCTCCAGTACCAACCCCTGACCCGGGAGAACATCCAGGCCCTCACGGACGAGCCTTTGCCCATCTATCCCTACATCATGCCCGCAGGATAACAGGGAGACAGCAGAGTACAAAGAAGGCCCTTCGCCTATGGCGGCGAAGGGCCTTTTTGCGCTGAGATTCAGTTCTCCTGATAGCGGGCCAAAAACTGCTTTGTCCGCTCCTCCCGGGGGTGCTCGATGACCTGCCGGGCGTCTCCCTGCTCCATGATGAGGCCTCCGTCCATGAAAATGATTTGGTCGGCCACATCCCGGGCAAAGGCCATCTCGTGGGTGACGATGATCATGGTGGTGCGCTGCTCCGCCAGGGAGCGGATGACCTTCAAGACCTCCCCGGTGAGCTCTGGGTCCAGGGCGGAGGTGGGCTCGTCGAAGCAGAGCACGTCGGGCTGAAGGGCCAGGGCCCGGGCAATGGCCACCCGCTGCTGCTGGCCGCCGGAGAGCTGGTAGGGGTAGTGCTTTGCCCGGTCGGCGAGGCCCATGCGCGCCAGCAGCTCCAGCCCCTGCTGCTCGATGGCGGGCCATTTCCCCCTGTCCTTCTCCCGGAGCCTGCCCGCCAGAGTCACGTTCTCCAGGGCGGTATACTGAGGAAAAAGGTTGAAGCCCTGGAACACCAGTCCGAAGTGGAGCCGTTTCTGCCGTACCTCACTCTCCCGCTGGGTGGCGGGGTCGGCGGCATCGAAGATGATTTGGTCCCGGACGGAGATGGTTCCCGCATCGGGAGTCTCCAGAAAGTTGAGGCATCGCAAAAGGGTGGTTTTGCCGCTGCCCGAGGAGCCAATGATGGCCAAAGCCTGTCCCTCGTTGAGGGAGAAGGAGATATTTTTCAGCACCTGGGTGGCGCCGAAGCGCTTCCCGATGCCCTTTACATCTAAGATCGCCATACCGCGTCCTCCTTATCGGAAGTAATCCAGCTTTTTTTCCATCCGGCCCAGCAGGAAGGTGACCACCCCGTTGAAGACCAGGAAGAACACCCCGGCGTAGAACAGGGGCCAGATCATGGCCCGGTTGCCGAAGTCCTTGGCCATGGCGATGATCTCCTTGACCATGATAAAATTGGCCAGGGAGGTGTCCTTCACTAAGGTGATGACCTCGTTGCCGATGGGGGGCACGATGCGCTTGACCACCTGCAGAAGGGTGACGTGGAAG
The DNA here is from genome assembly GCA_949744075.1 of uncultured Eubacteriales bacterium. GTDB lineage: Bacteria > Bacillota > Clostridia > Oscillospirales > Oscillospiraceae > Vermiculatibacterium. The sequence continues at coordinate 35,015 of CATJWI010000105.1, forward strand.
AAGATCTGGCCCTTGGTCATGCCCAGGACCTCCCCGGCCTCCCGCTGGCCCACCGGTACCCCCTGGATGCCGCCCCGGAAGATCTCGGAGAAATAGGCGGCGTAGTTGAGCACGAAAGCCAAGGCGGCCGCCGCCATTTTGGGCAGGTTGTACTGGGGCCCAAAGACGATGCCGGGCAGGTAGTAGACAATGGCCAGCTGGAGCATCAGGGGGGTGGAGCGCATGATATACACGTAAAAGCGGGTCAGCAGGCTCACCGGCTTCACTCGGCTCATGGACCCGAAGGCCACCAGAAGCCCCAGGGGCAGGGACAGGATCAGGGTGATAAAAAACAGTTGGCAGTTGAGGGTAAAGCTGGACAGCAGCATTTTTGTGACGGTCTGAAAGCTCATAAAAGTGGGCCCCCTTCAAAACACGGCGGGGCAGGGGCTTTCACCCCTGTCCCGGCGTGGGATGGACAGATAGGATCGGTCACTGGTTGGCCAATAGCAGGTCGGCCAGGTCATACTTCTCGGCAATGGTATTGAGTGTGCCGTCGGCCACCAGCTCCGCCATGGCGGTATTGAAGGCGGCGGCAATGTCGCTGTCTTTCCGAAAGCCTACGCCGTACTCCTCCACCGACAGCTGCAGGTCGGGGATGACCATGAGGTCGGAATAGTCCCCCTGGCCCACCATGGCCCCGGCCAGCACGAAGTCCAGCACACAGGCGTCGGCGCCGCCGGCCTTGACCTCCAGCAGGGCGTCGGTCTGCTTGTTTACCGAGGTGTATTCCGCCTGGGCCAGGCTTTCGTCGGCGTCCTCCCCAATGACGGCGGCCTCGCCGGCGGAGCCGGCCTCGGCCTCCACCCGGGCCCCCACCAGGTCGGCGGTGGAGGTGTACTTCTCCGCGTCGGAGGCCCGGATGACCACCACCTGGTAGTTCTTGATATAGGGGTCGCCGATGGTGAGGGCCTCCTGGAGGGCGGGGGTAATGGTCATGCCATTCCAGATACAGTCGATGCGCTTGCCCTCCAGCTCCATGACCTTGGAATCCCAGTTGATCTCCACAAACTCAGGCTCCACCCCTAACTTTTCGCACACGGCAGTGGCGAACTCGGTCTCGAAGCCCACAAACTGCCCGTCGTCATCCAGGTAGTTCATGGGGGCGAAGTAGGTAAAGCCGATCTTCAAACTGCCGTTGGCCTTGACATAGTCCAGGTCGTTGTCAGCGGCGGGAGCGGCACTGTCGGCTACGGGCTGGGAGGGCTGAGCGCTCCCGCCGCCGCAGGCACACAGGGAAAGGGCCATGGTGAGCGCCAGGGCCAGAGAGATGAATTTTTTCATGATATGTATCCTCCTATGGGATGGAAATTGAGCGTGGTCCTTGCCCACGGCACTTTAGTATATTAGCACGCTAATGCAAAAATGTAAAGAGAAATTTTGAAATTGGTGAAAACTCCAAGATTCGCCGGGAATAGGAGGGGAAAAACTCCACATCTTAATGGCAGACTTTCAATAACGGAGGAGAAGGACATGAAAAAGATCCTTGCGGCTTTGCTGGCCGTTAGTTTATGCGTCCTCCCGGCCCGGGCCGCGGTGACCGGGGCGCCGGAAGTGTCGGCGGGGTCGGCCCTACTGATGGAGAAGGAGACGGGGCAGATCCTCTATGAGGAGAATTCCCATGACCGGCTGGAGCCCGCCAGCGTCACCAAGGTGATGACTCTCCTGCTGGTGATGGAGGCCATCGACGGCGGGGCGCTGTCCCTGGAGGATACGGTGCAGGTCTCCGCCCGGGCGGCCTCCATGGGCGGCAGTCAGGTGTATTTGAAGGAGGGGGAGACCATGACGGTCCACGACCTCCTCAAGGCGGTGGCGGTCGCCTCGGGCAACGATGCCGCTGTGGCCCTTGCCGAGCATGTGGCGGGCAGCGAGAGCGCCTTTGTGGAGCGGATGAATCAGCGCGCATCCGAGCTGGGCATGGCCGATACCACTTTTTTGAACTGCACGGGCCTGCCCGCCCCGGGCCATCTCACCTCGGCCCATGATATTGCCGTCATGAGCCGGGAGCTGATCCTGAACCACCCCAAGATCCGGGAGTATACCACCATCTGGATGGACTCCCTCCGGGACGGGGCCTTCCAGCTGGCCAACACCAACAAGCTCATCCGTTTCTATGACGGAGCCACCGGGCTGAAGACCGGCTTCACCGCGGCGGCGGGCTACTGCATTTCCGCCACCGCCGAGCGGGACGGCATGGAGCTCATCGCCGTCATCATGAAGTCGGAGACCAAGGATACCCGAAACGCCACTGCCAAGAGCATGCTGGACTTTGGCTTTGCCAATTACACCGTCCTGGACGTAAAGCCCGCCCAGGCCCTGGCCCCGGTGAAGGTGCTCTTGGGGGAGCAGGAGTGGGTCCAGCCGGTGCTCTCGGGCGGGGGCCGGCTGCTGGTGGAGAAGGCCCAGGTGAACCAGGTGGAGACCGCTGTCTCCCTCTGCCCTGACGTGGAGGCTCCCGTGGAGGCGGGCCAGAAGTTAGGGGAGCTGACGGTGACCATCGGCGGAGAAGTCCGGCAGACCCTGGACCTGGTAGCGGCCCAGCCAGTGGCACGGCTTACTGTCCCCGGCATTTTTAAGAGCCTGTTGGAACGTTTTTTCCTGGCACGATAAGCCCAAAAAAGCAGAACAGGGGCAGCTCAAAAAGCTGCCCCTGTTCTGCTTTTTTTGGGGAAGATCATTCTGTGATCAGAGAGAGAAAGGCCTGGCGGGCTACATCTACCGTCCCCCGGTCGGTGGGAGCCAGCTGGGGGGACGGCCGGATGAGCGATAAAACTAATGGTCATAAAGGGAGCGGGTAAAGTGTAGCCGGTCAGCTCCGCGGAGCGGTTCATCCTGGCCGGCTGCGAGACGATGACCTTCGCCTCTGCTTCCTCGCTGATGAGCCCGCCAATGGTCAGGGGTATGGAGGCGGTCACCTGGCCGTCAATGACGGTGGCCAGTCTGCTCTTCATGCGGCGAAGCTCCTCCACCGCAAGAGCCATGTCCTCATCGCTGACGCCCAGAACGCAGATGTTCTGGTGGTTGTGGGACATAGAGTAGGCCAAAGCGCCCCGCCGGAGGGAAAAGCCCTTGACAAAGAAAACGCCCACGTTTCCATTTTTGCCATGCTGCTCCACCATAGAAAATTTTGCCGCCATTTCCATGGTGGAACAGGGCTTTGGTATGAGCATCATGAATGAACTCATTACCCTCCGCTGGCAGGCTGATGTGGTAAAGCTTCCCCTGGACCCACCCCGGCATGTGACTTTGGGCATGGCGGTGCCGTCCTTAAAAAAGGCCCGGCCAGCGGTGAGTCGCTTTGCCGGGTATGCCCTGGAGCTGCTGGAGAAAAACAAAGGCTAAGCCTTTTGACAAGGACTCACAGAGTAAACTGGAATACACAAAACGCAGCATATGTGACCAGCAGCGCCACTCCCTGCCAACGACTCAGCTTTCCCCGGACCAGGGCGGGGAGGGTCATAAAACCCATGACAAAGACCATCAGCGGCAGGTCCACCACCAGGGAGGCGTTGTACCCCGCAATGGTCTTGCCCGCCGGCAGGGAGAAGGGTGCCAGGACGGTGGAGACGCCGCTGACCAGCACCAGGTTAAAGAGATTGGCCCCCACGATGTTGCCCAGGGACAGGGTGCCGTGGCCCTTTACCAGGGAGGTGATGGCGGTGACCAGCTCCGGCAGGGAGGTGCCCAGGGCTACGAAGGTGAGGGCGATGACCGACTCGGGCACCCCCAGGGCTTGGGCGATCAGGGTGCCGTTGTTCACCAGCAGGTTGGCCCCCACCGCAATGACCACGGCCCCCACCGCCAGCAGGCACAGGTCCTTCCACAGGGGGCCGGGCCGCAGGGAGTCGGGATCCTCGTCGGCGAAGACCTTGGGCATCCGCAGGGCCCGGAAGACGGTGAAGCCCATATAGAGGACGAAGATGCCCAGCAGCTCAACGCCTACCAGCCGGGTGAAGGTGCCTATGGTGTAGGCCCGGTAAAGGTAGATGGCCGCAGCGATGAAGAAGAACAGCACCGGCACTCCAAAGCTGGCCCGGTTCACCGGGGCAGGAGAGATGGCGATGGTGATGGCGGCGATCAGGGCGGTGTTGCAGATGATGGAGCCGATGGCGTTGCCGTAGGCGATCTCCCCGTGGCCCCCCAGGGCAGAGGTGGCCGACACCATCACCTCGGGCAGGGTGGTGCCGATGGAGACGATAGTGGCGCCGATGAGCAGCTCGGGGACCCGGAACCGCTGGGCAATGCCCACAGCGCCATCCACGAACCAGTCCCCCCCTTTGACCAGTAGCAGGAGCCCCACCAGGAACAGAAGAACAGGTACAGTCATCATTTAACATCCTTTCCGCCATTGACGCAAAAGGCCCAGGCAGGGCCATTGCGCCATACCTGAGCCAAAAAGACAAAAGAAAAGGCCCATGTATAGCTTGGCAGTTATACATGAGTCTCGCAATTTGAAGCAAGCCAGGCCCAAAGGGCCGGGATTGTTGACTTGCTGCGGGCAAAGGCCCGTTTGCTACTCCCTCGTACTGGGAAATATAGCATGGTTTTGGGGATTTGTCAAGGAGGAAAATGGAAAAGCCGGGCCGCGCTGTGCCAAACACAGCGCGGCCCTTTTTTCGGTTGAACGGTCTCTTTACTTGCTGGCCTTCAGGGCCCGGATGGCCTCGGTGAGCATGGGGGTCACCTTGAAGATATCGCCCACGATGCCGTAGCTGGCCACCTCAAAGATGGGGGCAGCCTCGTTCTTGTTCACGGCGATGATGCACTCGGAGTCCTGCATGCCCGCCTTGTGCTGGATAGCACCGGAAATGCCCAGAGCCACGTAGATGCGGGGATGGACCGTCTTACCCGTCTGGCCCACCTGATGATCGGCCTCGATCCAACCGGCGTCCACACAGGCGCGGGAGGCGCCTACCACGCCGCCCAGGGCGTTGGCCAGGTCCTGGGCCATGGCGATGCCCTTCTCCGGGTCCTTGCTGATGCCGCGGCCCACGGAGACCACCACGTCGGCCCCGATCAGGTCCACCATCTCCTTGGCGGCCTTCTTGATCTCCAGGATGTCCACGTGGATGTCGTCCTTGCTGAGCTTCACGTCCACCTTCTCCACCACAGTCTTGGCGGCGCCAGCCTCGTCAAAGGGCTGGGTCTGCATAACGCCGGGGCGCACGGTAGACATCTGGGGACGGAACCGGGGGCAGATGATGGTGGCCATCAGGTGACCGCCAAAGGCGGGACGGGTCATCTTCAGGTTGGTGTTCTCTTCGAAGATGGTGTTGTCCACGTCGATGGTGGAGGTGGTCTTCAAAAACTCCTTATACTTGGCCACGTCTACATCCAGGTGGGTGCAGTCGGCAGTGAGGCCGGTATGGAGCCGGGCAGCGCAGCGGGGGCCCAGGTCCCGGCCGATGTTGGTGGCGCCGATGAGGAAGATCTCGGGCTTCTTGTCCTCCACCAGGTCGCAGATGACCTTGGTGTAGCCGTCGGTGGTATAGTCCTTCAGCAGCTCGTGGTCGCAGTAGTAGACCTTGTCAGCACCGTAGCCGCCCAGGGCCTTCACGTATTCTTCCTTCACGCCGCTGCCCAGCACCACGCCGCACAGCTCCACGCCCAAGTCGTTGGCCAGCTTGCGGCCCTCGGAAAGCAGCTGGTAGCTGATGGACATGATCACGCCGTCTCTTTGCTCACAGAACACCCACACGCCCTTGAAGGCGGCGGTATCTTTACTATTGAATCCAGCCATTGTTTTCCATCTCCTCTCAGATAATGTGCTTGGCGTCCAGGATGCCGATGAGCTGGTCCACGGTGGCCTTGTCGGCCCCCTCCAGCATCATGCCGGCGCCCTTCACCGGGGGGGAGAAGGACTTGTAGACGTTGGTGGGAGAGCCCTTGAGGCCGATGGTGTCGGCGTCGATGAGGGGCTCGTCTTTCAATGCCTCGTAATCAAAGACATCCAGGGGTTTGGAATAGCACTCCATGATGCCGCCCACGGACATGTACCGGGGGGCGTTCAGCTCCTTGACGCAGGTGATGAGGCAGGGGGTCTGGGCCTTCAGGGTCATGTAGCCGTCCTCCAGGAGGCGCTTGACCACCACGGCGTTGCCCTCGGTCTTCACCTCAGCGGCATAGGAGATCTGGGGCAGATCCAACTTCTCGGCGATCTGGGGACCCACCTGGGCGGTGTCGCCGTCGATGGCCTGCCGGCCGCAGAAGACGATGTCATCCTTATCCACGCCGATCTTGTGGATGGCGGCGGCGATGATCTGGGAGGTGGTGTAGGTATCAGAACCGCCGAACTCTCGGGCGGAGACCAGCACGGCCTTGTCGGCGCCCATGGCCAGCAGTTCCCGGAGCATGCCCTCGGCGGGCGGGGGGCCCATGGAGACCACGACCA
>CATJWI010000106.1 GCA_949744075.1 uncultured Eubacteriales bacterium
ACCTGTCAATAGGGAAAGCCGGGGGGAATTCCGGAGATTTTTTTCGGCAACAAGGAGAAATTGCCGGAAAGCCCTTGCAAAATGTGGCGGCATAGGGTAAAATATCATCGCTTAATTATTGCCTGGATCATAGAATCAATTTTTGGAGGATGATACCAATGCCTACGATTACAGCAGGTGAGTTCCGCAACGGCGTGACCTTTGAGATGGACGGTAAGGTCATGCAGGTCGTCGAGTTCCAGCACGTGAAGCCCGGCAAGGGCGCCGCCTTTGTCCGTACCAAGATGAAGGACGTTCTGGGCGGCGGTGTGACCGAGACCTCTTTCAACCCCACCGCCAAGTTCGAGACCGCCTACATTGAGCGCAAGGATGCTCAGTACAGCTATAACGACGGGGATCTGTATTACTTTATGGACCAGGAGACCTTCGACATGGTCCCCGTGTCCGCCAGCGACCTGCCTGACGGCTTCAAGTTCGTCAAGGAGGAGACTGTCTGCAAGCTGATGATCTACAAGGAGAAGGTGGTGGGCGTTGAGGCTCCCAACTTCGTGGAACTGGAGATCACGGAGACTGACCCCGGCTTTAAGGGCGATACCGCCACCAACGTGACTAAGCCCGCCACCGTGGAGACCGGCGCTGAGATCAAGGTGCCTTTGTTTATCAACCCCGGTGACCGGATCAAGATCGACACCCGTACCGGCGAGTATTTGGAGCGCTGCAAGGGCTGATTTTACCGTTGCCCGTGTGGCAGGAAAGGAGAAGAACATGACGATTTCTGAGAAGGTCGCATACCTGAAGGGGCTGGCTGAGGGCCTGGATCTGGACACCACCAAGTCCAAGGAGGGCAAGCTCATCTCTGTGATGATCGGCATCCTGGAGGAGATCGGTCTCACCCTGGAGGACCTGGAGGAGAACGCCGCCGCTCTGGGTGAGGAGTTGGACGCCATCTCTGACGATCTCTCCGACGTGGAAGAGGTCGTTTTCGACGAAGACGAGGATGACGATGGTTGCTGTTGCTGTGACGACGATTTTTTTGAGGTCGAGTGCCCCAGTTGCGGAGCTGACATCGACATCGACGAATCCGTTTTGGAGGCCGGCACCGTGGAGTGCCCCAGTTGTGGAGAGAAGTTCGTCATCGACCTGAGCGATGAAGAAGACGAGTGCGGCTGTGGCTGCGATCACGATCACGAGTAAATTGCGGAAAAAAGGGCCGGTGTTTTGGGACACCGGCCTTTTTTCTTTATGAGGAGAGAAACAATGCGGCTTCTGTTCAAACAGCGATTTTTTTCTTGGTTCGATAGCTATGACATATATGATGAGGAGGGCAATACTCTCTTTACGGTGGAGGGGCAGTTGAGTTGGGGGCATTGCCTGCATATTTTAGATACTCAAGGCATCCATATCGGGACCGTCCAGGAGCGGGTGCTGACGTTTCTGCCAAAGTTTGAGCTGTACGCCTATGGCGAATACTGGGGTTGCCTGAAAAAGGAGTTCACTTTCGTTACGCCCCGTTTTGTGCTGGAGGGCAGCGACTGGGAGGTGGAGGGCAGCTTTATGGAATGGGATTATTCCATCGACAGCGCCAGTCGGGGCCAGGTGGCGGTGATCGGCAAGGAGCTGTTCCATTGGACGGACACCTATGTTATTGATGTGCCGGACCCCGCCGACGCCTTGGCGGCTTTGATGGTGGTGCTGGCCATTGACGCAGAAAAGTGCAGCAGAAATTGACGGCAGGAGGAAAGGGGCCATGGCTGAACTGACCTTGCTGAGAAATATTGGGAAAGAGATGGCCCGAAAGCTGACGACGGTGGGGATCGATTCGTTTGAAACGCTGCGGGAAGCCGGGGCTAAGGAGGTCTATTTCAAGCTGAAAATGACATATTCCCGGGTTTGCCTGGTACATCTCTACGCGCTGGAGGGCGCTCTTGAGGGCGGGGAATTCAACAGCCTTACCAGGGAGAAGAAGCGGGGACTGAAGGAGCTCAGTGGCTTTTTAGAGAGAAAGCAGAGAGGAGGATAATATGAAAGAGTTGGAGACATTGCAAAAATGGCTGGATGAGAGCAGCCGGGCCGTGTTTTTTGGCGGGGCCGGGGTATCTACCGAGAGTGGGATCCCCGACTTCCGAAGCGTAGACGGTCTTTATAATCAAAGCTATGACTATCCTCCGGAGACCATCATCAGCCACAGCTTTTTTGTGGAGCGGCCGGAGGAGTTCTATCGCTTCTACCGGGATAAGATGCTCTGGCTGGATGCCAAGCCTAACGCGGCCCATAAAAAGCTGGCGGAGCTGGAGGCAGCGGGAAAATTGGCCGCCGTGGTGACCCAGAACATCGACGGCCTTCACCAGGCGGCCGGGAGCAAACGGGTCTATGAGCTGCATGGCAGCGTTCATAGAAATTACTGTATGAAATGCCACCAGTCCTTTGACGCGGAATATGTGAAGGGGTGTGAGGGCATCCCTCACTGTGACCGTTGCGGCGGCATGGTGAAGCCGGATGTGGTCCTCTACGAGGAATCGTTGGATGGCCAGACCATTGAGGGGGCGGTAGAGGTCATTGCCCAGGCCGACCTTTTAATGGTGGGAGGGACCTCGCTGGCGGTGTATCCGGCAGCTGGACTGATCAACTACTACCAGGGCCATCGTTTGGTGCTCATCAACAAAACGCCTACGCCCTACGACAGCCGGGCAGACCTGGTCATCGCCGCGAAGATCGGCGAATTGTTCAGCCGGATCAGCGTATAAAGAAAAAGGACCGGAGTATGTTCTCCGGTCCTTTTTTTACTGAAAGCAATCGATGCAATAAAAGGTAAAGGTGCCGCAGGCCAACAGGTTTCCCTTGCTGTCTGAAACGTCTACCTCCACAAGGCAAGTGGTATGTCCCCGGCGGCGGACCCGGCCCTCGGCGCGGATCACGTCGCCCTTAATGCCGCTGTGGAGAAAATTGAAAGAGGAGGACATGGTGACATACCGCCGGCCGTCGGTGCGGGCAGAGATGCCTCCGGCGGTGTCCGCCATAGAGAACAGCGCGCCCCCGTGTACAAAGCCGTAGGGGTTTAAGGTGGCGGGAGTGGCCTCTAATTCCAGGACCGCCCGGTCCCGCTCTACTGTTTTCAGGCAGATGCTGTTGTGCTTGACAAAGGCGTTGTTGTCCGCTTGCTCATAAAGTTCTTTGAATTGTTCCATGATAGGGCTCCCTCACAGGTTGATATTTAAATCATTATATCTCGATTTTCGATAGAACGCAATATTGACAAGGGGGAAAAAATAGGGTATCCTACTAAAAGTATTTCTTGATTTGCAGCGGTATCGAAGTGGTCATAACGGGGCTGACTCGAAATCAGTTTGTGAGCAATCACACGTGGGTTCGAATCCCACCCGCTGCGCCAAAGGGGCCTTGGCCTCACGTCAAAAAAGCCGCAAGGGGATTCCCTTGCGGCTTTTTTTGACCAATCATCTTCGCTCTAATTCCTTGCGGATAACTTGGCCCAAAAGCTCTTGGCCTTGGGGACTGCGGAGGATCTCCAGGACGGCGGTGGAAAGAGCGTCCTGAAACTGCTTTCCGGAGAGGAGGGAGTCAAACAGGGTGGCCTGCCCCTGACTGCCGGAAGATGCTATAGGTCGCGGGGGAGGGGGAGCGGCCTGACGCTGGACAGAGGGTGGTTCAAGACCGTCGGCATCGGCCAGATCCATCCAGGAGTCCATACGGGTGCGGTCCCGGCCTTTGCCCTGGAGATAAAACGTGGAAACGCCGAAAAAGACAGCCAGCTGGTCCTGCTGTGCCTGTGTAGGAGTCTGACGGCCGGTCTCAAATTTCTCGATGGCCAGCTTGGGAAGGCCAAGAGCTTGGGCCAGAGCCGGACGGCTCATCCCCCGCTCCTCCCGCAGCTCGGTGATGCGCTGGGCCAATGTGACCATAAAAATTCCTCCTTGCAAGGTTTTCTCTATCATAGCATGAATCAGGGAAGAGAACAATGGTCGGGCACAAAAAAGGACGGCTTACGCCGTCCGAATAATAACGCGTATACAACGCGGGATCTGTGGTCTGTTCCCCCATGGGCGGCGATTGCCGCCCATGGGGGACAGCGTTAGAGAGAAAAGAAAAGAGAGAGAAAGAGAGGAGGTTCAGCTTGATTGCCTGTCTGTCCTGACGAGTATAGAATACCACATCCCAGGCGAAAGTGATGGACAGATTTGGAACTCTCCATGAATAATTTATGAACGTTTACCGAAGCCCTGGTCGAATTTGGTAGAGCGAGGAGAGAACCAGCCAATTTTGGGGGAAATCACGCATGAGGTTCCAGTACCCTGCCCCGGTGAGACCGTATTCGGGAATGAGACCCAGCTTGGCCTGGATGCTCCTTGCGTCTTCGAACCAAACCTCGTGTTGAGTCCCGTCGAGGTCTGTGTAATGGAACCAGGGGGCCTGGGCCTGCTCGTCATATTGGATGGATACTCCATATCGGCGGGCCAGGGCCACCGCCTGCTGGCTGGAGATGGAGGTGGCTTTTGTTTTGCCTTTGGTGTAGGGCAGGGGCCAGTCGTATCCGTAGTTTGGCACGCCCAGCCAGATCTTATGGGCGGGAATCTCGGTGATAGCATATTCCACCACCCGGCGCACATTGGGAAGGGGGGCGACGGCCATAGGTGGTCCGTAGGTATAACCCCACTCATAAGTCATCAGCAGTACCTCGTTCACCGCGGCACCTACCTCTGCGAAGCTATGTCCCTCGTAGAGGGCACCACGTTGGAGGGCGGAGGTCTTGGGGGCCAGGGCGGCGATCACCGGATAGCCAAGAGGGTTCAGCCGGCGAGTGAGGGCATTCAGAAAAGCGGCATAGGCTCCGGCGTCCTCGGAAAAGACATATTCAAAGTCTACATCCAATCCCCGGTATCCCTTTTGTTGGAGAACGAGAACGATATTATCGATCAGTCTGGCCTGGACCTCCCGGTCGTTGAGGGCCAGATGGGCCAGTTCGTTGGAGAAGCCCCCTTCCTGGGTGAGAGTGGATAGGTGCATTAGGGGTGCGACACCTATCCTGAGGGCGGCGGAAATGAGTTGTGCGTCGTCTAAGTCCACCAGCTCTCCCGCCGGGGTAAATCCATAAGTGAAGGGGGTCAGGTCGGTCAGAAAGGGGAGGGTGGTGGATAAAAGGGTCTGGTCAATGAAGGGATAGGCATAGGCGTTGACAGATATCTCTTGACCAGGCGTTTCCTGATAAGAGATGATAAGGGTCTGTCCAGGCCAAATGGTGGGGCGGCCTTCCAGAATCAGGTTATTGCGGTAAAGCTGCCGCAGACTGGTATTGTATTGGCGGGCGATGGAGGAGAGTGTCTCGCCAGGCTGGACAGTATGGAGGACCTCCGGAAAGCGGATGACCAAGGCCTGGCCGGTCACCAGCTGCTCCGGGGCGGCCAGGCCGTTGTCCAGGACGATGAGGGACATAGGAACGCCGTATTCTACGGCGAGGGAGTACAGAGTGTCTCCCGGCTTTACGATGTGAATGACCATAGGCTTACACCAAGGTGATAAAGTCCGCGTTGGCCCAGCCCACCAGACCGTTATAGTCCACGACATACCAACCGCGGTACTGATTGATCACGGTAAGCTTTGCACCGTCTGGGGCGCGGGTCACTACGTAGGAGGCGGCGTCCGGTTTATCCCGGATGTTGAGAGAGCCCCAGGTCACGTCCACTACAGCATTCTGAGGGGCGCGGGGCGTAAGGAAGGGAAGACCAAAATATTCGGTCAGAGATAGGGCCAGACTCCGGGCGACTGCATCCAAATTGCTTTTGATCCATGCCGCGTCGTCCCGGTTATCGTGGAAGCCAAGCTCGATAAACACTGAGGGGGCGGCGGGCAGACGGACCTCTCCGATGTTGGTAGTGGCTTCCGCCCGAACGTCGTTGGGCAGAGGGTAGATGGTCTTAAAGCCATCGGCGATCAGCTGAGCCGCGGCCTGGCCTTGGCTGCTGCCGGGATAATAGAAGACGATGATGCCTCGCCGCTGGCCATACATTCCCTCAGGAGCAGCGTTGGAGTGAAGGGCGAGATGAAGGTCATACCGCCCGGCGTTGGAGGCCCGGATAGAGGAGGCGGCGGTCATTTGCGGCGTATTACGGGAAAAGCGGATGCCTGAAGCAGTAAGGTAGGGCTCCAGAGCGTCGGCCAGCTTGTTCATCCATTCCTCTTCCGTGCCGCCGTTTACGTAGAAATTATTCTCCTGGGTGGAGGGGGAGAGATAAATAATGGGCATAAAAATTCCTCCTTTTTGACCCATTCTATGCCCTTTCCCCTATCTGGGTGCAAGGAATAGGACAATGCCCAAGCCCCATATCCTGATGAAAAAGGAGGGGTGATCCTATGGATTCCAGGATCGGAGAGCTGCGGTGCAAGGAGGTCATCAACGTCACAGACGGCAGCCGGTACGGCTATGTGGGAGATGTGGAGGTAGACCTGGAGACTGGAAAGGTCCAGGCGTTGATCGTGCCGGGGCGGCTACGTCTGTTCGGCCTGCTGGGCCGGGAGGCGGAACGGGTCTTTCCCTGGGCAGCGGTGCGCCGGTTCGGGGAGGACATCATTTTGGTGGAGGACGCCCCCGCGGCGCTGCCCCGGCGGGGGCGACGGTAAAATTTCCTGGAAGTCTTGCGCTTTTGCGGAAAATCGGTATAATAAAAAAGATGACTCTACATACAGGAGGATGCGCCTATGTGCGGTATCGTTGGTTTCGTTGGCAGGGAGGAGGCCGCCCCGATCTTGTTGGAGGGCCTTTCCCGTTTGGAATATCGGGGCTATGACTCGGCTGGCCTGGCAATCTGGGGGGCTCAGGATGGACTTCAGGTGGTAAAGGCCAAGGGACGGCTCCAGGTCCTTTCGGACCTGACCCAGGGGGGGGCAACCCTCCACGGCTCCATTGGCCTGGGTCATACCCGTTGGGCGACTCACGGGGAGCCCTCCGATGTGAATTCCCATCCTCAGGTGTCGGAGAGAGGACGGTTTGCGGTGGTCCATAACGGCATTGTGGAGAATTATATGGAGATCCGGGAGTTCCTTCAGAATCAGGGGATCACTTTCGTGTCACAGACGGACACCGAGGTGGTGGCCCAGCTGCTGGATTACCTTTATGAGGGTGACCTGCTGGACGCGGTGGCCAAAATGCTTCACCGGATTAGGGGGGCCTATGCCTTCGGTATCATCTGCGCCGACTGCCCGGATAAGTTGGTGGCGGTCCGAAAGGACAGCCCACTGATCCTGGGCCACGGCGAGGGGTTCCAGATGCTGGCCAGCGACGTGACCGCCGTCATCAAATATACCCGTGAGGTGACCTACCTGGACAACGACGAACTGGCGGTGGTCACCCCCGATGGGGTCCAGGTCTATGATGCCTACCTTCAGCCGGTGGAGAAGGAGCAACACCATGTGGATTGGGAGATCTCTGCCGCCGAAAAGGGGGGCTATGAGCACTTCATGGCCAAGGAGATCATGGAGCAGCCCGAGGCTTTCCGAAAGACAGTGTTCCCGCGGATCCGGGATGGACAGGTGGCGCTGGACGACCTCCATTTTGAAAAGGATTATCTGGAACAGCTGGACAAGATCTATATCATTGCCTGCGGCTCTTCCTACCATGTGGGCATGGTGGCGAAATATAACTTTGAAAAGCTGCTACGCAAGCCGGTGGAGGTGGCCCTGGCTTCCGAGTTTCGTTACAGCGAGCCCATCGTCACCGGGCATACCTTGGCTCTGGTCATTAGCCAGTCGGGGGAGACCATTGACACGTTGACTGCCATGAGGGAGGCTAAGCGGTTGGGCGCACGGGCACTGGCCATCGTCAATGTGGTGGGCTCCACCATTGCCCGGGAGGCCGACGACGTGCTCTATACCTGGGCCGGGCCCGAGATCGCTGTGGCCACCACAAAGGCATATTCCACCCAGATGGCGGTGACCTACCTGATCGCCCTCTATTTTGCTCAAATGATGGGGACCATCTCCCCGGAGGAATATGCCGCCATCGTCTCAGAGCTGCTGCTGATCCCCACCAAGCTGGAGACCATCCTGGCCCAGAGCCAAGATATCCAATACTATGCATCCCTGTATTTCAACCACCCATCGATTTTTTTCATCGGCCGGAATATCGACTACGCCGTGGGAATGGAGGGCTCTCTGAAGCTCAAGGAGATCTCTTATATCCACTCTGAAGCCTATGCGGCGGGGGAGCTGAAGCACGGGACCATCTCCCTGATCGAGCCGGGGACCTTGGTGGTGGCCCTGGCCAGCTGTCGGGCAGTCTTCGAAAAAGAGATGAGCAATGTGGTAGAGGTCAAGAGCCGGGGGGCCGACGTCATCGCCCTCACCACAGAAGACCTGGCAGGGGAGACCGCCAAGACGGTGGACCATACCATCGCGATCCCCACCACCCACCCCATGCTGCTGCCCAGTCTGGATGTGGTGCCCCTCCAGCTTTTCGCCTATTATGTGGCGCTTCAGCGGGGCTGCGATATCGACAAGCCCCGGAATCTGGCGAAGTCGGTCACCGTGGAGTAAGCTCTCAGGGTGGAGAAAATTTCCTCAAAAGAGGAAAATCCTCTTGACAGCAGAGGGAAAAAATGCTATTTTATTATCACAAACAGGAATTGTTACTGTTTATGAGAAATACTAAAATTTAGGAGGTCATTCAAAATGAAGAAGTGGGTTTGTTCTGTTTGCGGCTATGTGTACGAGGGACCCGAAGCTCCCGACGCCTGCCCGGTTTGTAAGGCGCCCAAGAGCAAGTTCGTGGAGCAGGGCGGCGACCGCACCTGGGCTGCTGAGCATGTAGTGGGCGTGGCTCAGGGCGCTCCCGAGGAGATCATCCAGGGCCTGCGGGAGAATTTCCAGGGCGAGTGCACTGAGGTAGGTATGTATCTGGCCATGGCCCGCGTGGCTCACCGGGAGGGTTACCCCGAGATCGGTGAGTATTGGCGCCGGGCCGCCCTGGAGGAGGCCGAGCACGCCGCCAAGTTTGCCGAGCTGCTGGGCGAGGTGCTGACCGACTCCACCAAGAAGAACCTGGAGATGCGGGTGGATGCCGAGTGCGGCGCCACTGAGGGCAAGTTCCAGCTGGCCAAGAAGGCCAAGGAGCTGAACCTGGACGCCATCCACGACACTGTCCACGAGATGGCCCGTGACGAGGCCCGTCACGGCAAGGCTTTTGAGGGACTGCTGAAGCGTTACTTCGGCTAAGCCGCACCTTCAAAAAATAATACATAGAGAGCGGGAACAGAGCGATCTGTTCCCGTTCTTTTTACACGCTGTCGATCAAAAGCGAAAAAAGGCTTGCAATCAATGCCGACTTTTGGTAAAGTGGGTGGGCAACCATTGACACAGAGAAATGAGGGAACGATATGCGTTCATCTACTCGGGCTACCCTGATGGGGCTGATCGGCTATGGGATATGGGGCTTCAGCTTTTTGTTTTCCAAAGTGGCGATGGAGGCGGCGACACCCTTTGTGATGCTGTCTGTCCGGTTCATTGTGGCTTTTCTGGTCATGAACCTACTGGCCCTGTCCGGGAAGATGGATTTCGATCTGAAGGGGAAGCCCCTGGGGCCTCTGCTGCTTTTAGGTATGGTCCAGCCCATCCTCTATTTTATCTTTGAGAGCTATGGTATTTCCATGACCTCCTCTTCCTTCTCCGGAGTGATGATCGGGTTGGTCCCGGTGGCCGGGCTGGTGGTGGGGCGGCTGTGCTTAAAGGAGACCTGTACGCCCAGGCAAGTCGTCTGCGCGGTGGCATCTATCTTTGGCGTGATGCTGACCACCACCGGAGGGATGGGGGAGATCTCCGTCATCGGAACGCTTATGCTGGTGTGTGCGGTGCTGTGCGCGGTGCTGTTCAATACCATCAGCCGTTGGCTGTCGGGACAGTTCAGCGCGTTTGAGCGGACCTATGTGATGTTCGCCTTGGGCAGCGTTGTGTTTACAGCTATCGCACTGGTGGAGAACCGTCGGGACCTGTCCATCTTTACGACTGCTCTGCGCACTCCCGGTTTCCTGGCGGCAGAACTCTATTTGGCGGTGATTTCCTCGGTCTGCGCGTTTATGCTTATCAATTCCGCCATGAACGAGCTGAGCGTGGGGAGAGCCACGATTTTCTCTAACTTTGTCACAGTGATCTCGGTGCTGGCCGGAATATTTATTATGGGAGACAGCTTTGCCGCGATCCAGATCGTGGGCATCATCGTGATCACGGTGAGTGTATTTGGGGTATCCTACCAAAAAAGTAAGCCAGAGGAATAAAAAACGAGGCGTTTCCGTTTTGGAAACGCCTCGTTTTTTATTGAATATGTTCGTGGTTATTGATGTGATCCATGCAGTAGCAATAATACCCATTGCACTTGGAACAGTAGCGGAACTCCATATCGGGGTATTCCGTATCGGTTTTGCCGCAGACGGCGCATTTGTGAATATAGCCCTTTTGCTGATAGGCGCTCTTGGTCGCCTTTTTGAAATCCACCGTCTGCTTGGAGTGCTGGTGCTGGAAGCGCCGCCTGCGGTAGCCCAGGGCCTCCACAAAGTCAGACCAGAAGAAAATGAGGAAGTTCAGAATGGCTACCAGGGGGAGGAGAGCCCCTATGATATTGAGCGCCAGCAGATTGGCGATCACATCCCAGGCAAAGAGGGCCGCGTCGATCCAGGCCAGCCACTTGACCTTGACAGGGAGAATGTAGAACAGCAGCACCTGCATGTCAGGATAGAGGACAGCAATGGCGAAAAACAGAGACAGGTTCACATAGTGGATGGACGCATAGCCGGTCACCAAACCGTAGAGGATATTCAGGATCACGCCGCCCACATAAAACACGGTGAACCGGGTGGTGCCCCATTCCCGCTCCAGCAGGCTGCCGATCCAAAAGTAGAAGTAGGCGGAGAGGACCACGAAGAAAATACCGGACCCCCTGAAAAAGAGGAGATCGCCGCTCTGGGGCAAAAAAACAAAGGTGATGAGCCGCCAGATCTGCCCGTGAAAGATATCATACCGGGAAAACTCCAGAAAGGCGGAAATGGAGCCGCCCAAGCTGAATGTGTCCAGCAGGTAGATGGCCACATTGGCGACGGCGATATACAGCATCAGATTTGGGATGCCGAACCGGGGATGGTTCCGGCAGAATTTATCGATCCATTTTTCCAACGCACGCAAAATAGGTCCCCTCCTCAAAGGATATATAAGGCATTTTACCCGCTTTCTCTGGAAAAGTAAAGGAAGAAAGTGTGAATTATTATTTCCCCGGGACCTTGACAACCTTATTCGACACGTGTATAATAACGCTTACAATTCAATAGCGCCTTATCAAGAGTGGTGGAGGGAACGGCCCGATGAAGCCCGGCAACCTGCGAAAGCAAGGTGCCAAATCCGGCGAGATAATCGAAAGATGAGGACGGGTCTTCCTGTGCTCTGTCGATTATGACAGGGCGCTTTTGTTTTCAAAGGACAAAAGAAAGGATGAATCAAAATGGCAAAACGGCTTTTTACCTCTGAATCAGTGACCGAGGGCCATCCCGACAAGGTCTGCGACCAGATCTCCGACGCGGTGCTGGACGATATCCTGGCCCATGACCCCGCCGCCCATGTGGCCTGTGAGACCTTTACCACCACTGGTATGGTGACGGTGATGGGGGAGATCACCACCTCTCACTATGTGGATATCCCCACCATCGTTCGCCGCACGGTGGAGCGGATCGGCTACACCGACCCCAACTATGGCTTTGATTACCGCTCTTGCGCGGTGATGACCGCTATTGACGAGCAGTCCCCTGATATCGCTATGGGGGTGAACCGGTCCTTTGAGCATCAGAACGGGGACACCGACGTGGCCGACCTCATCGGCGCCGGGGACCAGGGGATGATGTTCGGCTATGCCTGCGATGAGACCCCAGAGCTGATGCCTGCCCCCATTTCCATGGCCCACCAGCTTGCCCGGCGCTTGGCCGCGGCACGAAAGAGCGGGGAGCTTCCATGGCTGCGGCCCGACGGCAAGAGCCAGGTGACTGTGGAATATGACGAGAACGGCAAGGTCCTGTGGTGCCCTACCATTGTGGTATCCACCCAGCACGACCCGGAGATCGGGTTGAAAGAGCTGCGGGAGGCTGTGGTGGAGACTATCATCAAGCCGGTGATCCCCAGCCGGTATCTCGACGGAAATACGGTCCTTGGCGGGGGGACCAAGTTCTATGTCAATCCCACCGGTCGCTTCGTGGTGGGCGGCCCTGTGGGGGACACGGGCCTCACCGGACGGAAGATCATCGTGGATACCTATGGCGGAAGCGCGGCCCACGGCGGCGGCTGCTTCTCCGGCAAAGACCCCACCAAAGTGGACCGGTCAGCGGCCTATATGGCCCGGTATGTGGCCAAGAACATTGTGGCGGCAAGCCTTGCCCGGAAATGTCAGATCGAGGTGGCCTACGCCATCGGCGTGGCCCATCCGGTTTCCGTACTGGTAGACACTTATGGTACTGGCACGGTGGACGAGGAGAAACTGGCGGCGGCGGTGAACCGGGTCTTTGACCTGCGTCCCGCCAAGATTATCGAGGCCCTGGACCTGCGGCGGCCCATCTATGAGCAGACGGCGGCCTACGGGCATTTTGGCCGCAGCGACGTGGACCTGCCCTGGGAGCACACCGACAAGGTGGAGGCTTTGAAGGCAGCCCTATAAGAGGGAGGGGAGCGGTTGATATGTGGTTCCTATTTGCCCTTCTCTCCGCTGTCTTTGCGGCACTTACCTCCATCCTGGCCAAGATTGGGATCGAGGGCGTCAATTCCAACCTGGCAACAGCTGTTCGCGCAGTGGTGGTGCTGGTCATGGCCTGGGGGATGGCCTTTTTGACCCAGGCACAAGGGGGGCTGGGGGAGATCAGCCGAAAAAGCTGGGTGTTCCTGATCCTCTCAGGGCTGGCTACGGGCGCCTCCTGGCTGTGTTATTATCACGCACTCCAGATTGGAGAGGCGTCTAAGGTGGTGCCGGTGGATAAGTTAAGTGTAGTCATCACGCTGGTGCTGGCCTTTGTCTTCCTCCATGAGCGTTTTACCGCCAAGTCACTGCTTGGCTGCGGGCTCATCGGAGCGGGGACCCTGCTCATGGTACTATAAGATTAAACGGTCCCTGCCCTGTCACAGACGACGGGGCGGGGACCGTTGGTATATCAGGGCGCAAGGGTTCCTTGCGTGACAAACCGGGAGAGAAATGATACTGTGAGGGGGGAAGGAGGGATAAGCCATGAACGGCATCGCAAAGAATATCAAAAAGCTGCGGCAGAGAAAGGGCCTGACCCAGGAGGAACTGGGGGAGAAACTCCATGTGACCTGGCAGGCAGTGAGCAATTGGGAGACGGGGAAGAATCAGCCGGATATCAAAACTCTGACCAGTTTGGCTGCCTTTTTTGAGGTAGATATCAAGGAGCTCCTATATGGTCCGACCCCAGACGAAGGGAGGCCCAAAAGAAAGTGGATGGCAGTCATTTTGTGTTCTTTAGCCGTTATTTCCTGGGCGATATGTTTGCCGTTAGGGAGATATGCGGAGTATATGGTAAGAGAACATAGTGTGGCGCAATGGCGGTTCCTGTATAGATTGGTGATAAATCCGGCGGTGTTTTTCCTTCTGGGGACAGCGATTTCCTCCCTGTTTTTCCTTGGAAGAAGCCGCTTTCCTATTCAGCCGGCGATCTGTAGAGGAATACTGGCGGCTGCGATCCTGTTTTGTTTTCTGCATGGTTGGATGGTGTTACACCTGTTTTGGGCAGTGCCCATCCCAAGGGGGCTATTCTTTTTCTTTTTAACAGATGTCTGCTGGGATAACAGTTGGATATTCCTGCTTGTCGGCATCCTGTTTTTCGTTTCCGAAAATGGGGTTAAGGCTCAAGAGCGAAAATCGGGTTGATTTCTCCGCTCCTTTCCTGTAAAATAGGGGAAGATATCCAGGAAGGGAGAACCTCGGATGAAAGTGCTGTATCTGCTCAACTTTGCCGGTAAGGCGGGGACGGAGCGTTATGTGGAGACCCTGGTAAAATACCTCTCCGCCGATGGGCGGGTGGAGCCCTATTTTGCCTATAATGTGGGCGGGCTGCTGGTGGAGCGGCTGGAGGCCATGGGGGTGCCCACCCGGCAGCTGACCATGTCCAGCCGCTTCGACCGCAAGGCGGCCAAGGCCCTGGCCAAGCTGTGTGAGGAGTGGGACATCGATCTGGTCCATTGCCACTACCTGCGAGAAAATTATATTGCCATGCTGGCCAAAAGCTACAATAAGAAGATCCGGGTGGTCTATACCAACCACTTTGTTATCCCCAACGACGCGGTGACCCGGCTCACCAACCGGATGCTGGACAAGAAGCAGGACCAGATGATCGCCGTATGCAACCGGGGCAAGGAGCAGTTGGTGGCCAACGGCTGGAATGGGGACCACATCCAGGTAGTCTTCAACGCGGTAGACCCCGCCGCTTGGGCGGGAGACCGGAGCGAGTCCACTATGCGCGCTGAATTAGGCCTCCTAGAGGATCGCTTTGTGATGCTCTGTGCCTCCCGGTTTGCCGACGATAAGGGGCACAAATATCTTATTAACTCCATCAAGCGCCTCACCGAGCTCTCCTCGGTGCCTTTTACTCTGGTTCTGGCCGGGGACGGCCCTCTGATGGAACCCATCCAAGCACAGGTAAAGGAACTTGATTTGACAGAGGAGCAGGTAAAATTCATCGGTTTCCGTAAGGATATCAAGAACCTCTATAAGGGTTCTGATCTTTATATCAATTCCTCCCGGCATGAGGCCCTGAGCTTTCTCATCATCGAGGCAATGGCTGCCGGGCTACCGGTCATTGCCACCGACATGGGGGGCAATTCCGATATCGTCAACGACGACACCGGCTGCGGCCTTCTGGTGGAGTATGACAATCCCGACTCCATGGCAGGGGCTATGAAGGTGATGCTGGAGGAGCCCGATTTTCTGGCCCAGTGCCGGGAGCGGGCAGGGAGGACCATCCAGGAGCGGTTCGAGATCCATAAGTTTGCCGATGTGACCTACGGCGTCTATGAAAAAGCCCTGAAGGGCTGAAATTTGGAGCGTATATATGGCAATTGTAGAAAACAGTGTAGTTTGCCGCTTTCTCCTGGCCTTTTGGTCCGCCTTGGTAGAGACTTGGAGGGGGAGCGGCATTGGCAGGGCCCTTCGTTCCTTTGGCAGAGGTTTTGCTGCAGCGGTGCAGGGAAGTGGGATCTGTCGGTTTCTTTGGCGGGAGGGTTTGCTGTCCCGAAACTGGCTGAGCAGCTTGACCTGTAAGCTCATAACCCTGATCCTGAACATCCCCTGCGCCATCTGCAAATGGCTTTATCAGGCGGGAAAGCGTGTTTGGGACGGGAGTATTTGCTTCCGGGCAGGCGCTACCCTTTGCGGGAATAGTTATCTTTTGCTGGGACTTTTTCTGGCCGTGATGCTCATGGCCCCTCATGGCAGTTGGGATAACCGATATGCCCTGATGGGGGCCATCGCCTTGATCGCCCTGTTTGCCTTTGGCAGTGGGCCCAAGGAAAAGACGCGCTTGGAGCCGGGGGCCTTTGGACCCTATTATATCTTTTTCATGGCCTTTATCTGCTACGCGTTCTTGTCCTCGCTGGACTGGAAAGCCTCTATCCGCTTCGTGGGCTTCCATCTGGCGGCATTCCTGCTGGCTGTGCTGGTAGTGAGCTCGGTGAAAAAGTACGAGCAGATCCAGCTGGTGGTGGGTTTGGCCTTGGCAGGACTGACGGTAGCCGCTCTATACGGCTGCTATCAAGGGGTAGTGGGCGTGCCTGTAGTGGCCAATCAACAGGACCTGTCGGTGAACGCCGGGATGCCGGGCCGGGTCTATTCTTTCTTTGACAACCCCAACAACTTTGCTGAGCTGCTGGTCATGCTCACCCCGATGAATTATGCCCTGTTCCTGAATGCCAAAGGCTGGCGGGGAAGGATAGCGGCCCTGTTTTCCTTCGGGGTGTGCGGGGTGGCCCTGGGCTTTACCCTGTCCCGCTCGGGCTACTTGGGGTTTGCCTTGGCCACAGTGGTGTTCATCGCCTTTTGGAACTGGAAGCTGATCCCGCTGCTGGTAGCTCTGGGGATCTGCTGTATCCCGCTGTTGCCTCAGACCATCTATAATCGTATTCTGACCATCGGAAATACCAAAGACACCTCTACCAATTACCGTTTTGCCATCTACAAGGCCAGCGGAGTCCTGATGCAGGACTATTGGCTCCGAGGGGTGGGTCTGGGCAGCGATATCCTGACCCGAACCTTTAAGGGATATCCCCCCATGTTTGATGGCAATTTCCCCATTCATACCCACAACAATTACCTGCAGATGTGGGCGGAGACTGGCCTCTTTGGCGCGGTATCCTTCATCGCCATGCTGTTCTATCAGCTGAAGACAGGAGTCAAGGCCTATGTGGCCGGCACAGACAAACGGGTAAAGAACCTGCTGGCGGCGGCGCTGGCGGGATTCTGCGGCATTATTTTGATCTCCGTGGCGGAATATACCTGGTTTTACGCCCGAAACATGTTCACCTATTTCTTCCTTTTTGGCGTGATCGCGGCCTGTATCAAGATTTCCCGGGAAAATTGCAGAGCGTGAGCGAACAGAAACCAGAAAGACCGCTGCCCGATGTCGGGCAGCGGTCTTTTAAATTTGGGGATTGACGAATATTTTATTTTCCTGTATACTGTCCCTTACATGTGTAGGAGAAGCCCCGCGGGCCGCAGCTGTGGTTGCGGCTCCTTTTACGCCCGAGAGGCAGAACAGGAGGTCAAGCGTGTCCGAGCAGATAAGAGAGAACAAGATGGGAGTTATGCCGGTAGGGAGGCTTCTGCTGACCATGTCCCTGCCTATGATGATCTCCATGCTGGTCCAGGCCCTTTACAATGTGGTGGACAGCTATTTTGTGGCCAAGCTAAGCCAGGATGCCCTCAATGCAGTGGGGATGTCTTTTCCCATCCAGAATTTGATGATCGCGGTGGCGGTAGGTACCGGCGTGGGCGTCAATGCGCTGTTGTCCCGCAGCCTGGGAGAGAAGAATTTCGACCAGGCCAACGAGACGGCGGGCAATGCCATCGTCCTGGGGGCCATCAGCAGCCTGATCTTTGTGGTGCTGGGTTTTACGATCCCACGAGCCTTCTTCCTGGCGCAAACAGACATCTCCGGCATCGTGGAGCAGGGGACTGCCTACCTGACCATCTGTTGCACTTGGTCTATGGGGCTGTTCATGGCCATCGTATTTGAGCGGCTACTCCAGTCTACGGGGAATACCATCTATACCATGTTCACCCAGGGGATCGGCGCGGTGATCAATATCATTATGGATCCGGTACTGATTTTCGGCCTGGGCCCCTTTCCGAGGATGGGAGTGGCCGGCGCGGCGGCCGCCACCGTCGCCGGGCAGATCGTGGGAGCGATCTTGGGGCTGATCATCAACCTGCGGGTCAACCGGGAGATCACTTTCAAGCTGGAGAATCTCCGGCTTAAGAAAAATATCGTTAAGCAGGTCTACGCCGTGGGGCTGCCCACCATGGTGATGAACTCCATCGGCTCTGTGATGGTTTTTGGCCTGAACAAGATATTGATCTCCTTCACCGATGCGGCTACTGCCGTATTCAGCATCTATTTTAAGCTCCAGTCCTTCATCTTTATGCCGGTATTTGGGCTAAACAATGGGATGGTGCCTATCATTGCGTATAATTACGGCGCCAGGAACCGGGAGCGGATCCTGAAGACCATGAAGCTGGCTATCCTGATGGCCGTATGCATCATGCTGGTAGGTCTTGCTGTGGCCGAACTTTTCCCCGCCCAACTGCTGGGGCTTTTTGAAGCCTCGGATGAGCTGCTGGAGATCGGTGTGCCGGCGCTGCGGATCATCTGCACCTGTTTTATCTTTGCGGGCTATGGTATCGTGGCCGGTTCCACTTTCCAGGCTTTGGGCCAAGGCGTGCTGAGTATGTCCATGTCCATTGTCCGGCAGCTGGTGGTGCTGTTGCCGGTAGCCTATCTGCTGTCCCTCGGCGGGCGGCTGGAGCTGGTCTGGCTGGCATTTCCCATTGCGGAATTGTTTGCGGTGGTCCTATGTACGATCTTTACCCGGAGGATCATCCGGACTGTGATCGATCCCCTGGCTGAAGAGAAAAGTGCATAAACCAAAAGCCCCCAGCGAATTTTTTCGCCGGGGGCTTTCTAAAGACGTTATATTCCGTCCGGGCATGGACTTGCCTATTTTTGTCCGCTGGAGTATACTATTATTTACTTTTACGCAGAGAGCAGGGAAAACCATGGTAGATTATTTTCATTTGCATACCGAGCAGGAGACTATAAATGGAATCAGCAACCTGGGGCTTGCTCATTTAGGGGACGCGGTCTACGAGGTGATGGTGCGCTCCTGGCTTTGCCTTCACGGAAAGGCTACGGCCAAAGGGCTCCATAAGGCGGCGGTCCACTATGTGGCCGCCCCGGCCCAGGCCAAGAGGGTGGAGAAGCTATTGCCCATCCTGACCCAGGAGGAGCAGGATGTGTTCCGCCGTGGCCGCAACGCCAGCCCCCACTCCATCCCCCAGAACGCCAGCAGGGAGGAGTACCAAGCAGCTACGGCGTTGGAAGCCCTTTTTGGCTGGCTATACTTAAAAGGGCGAAATGACCGGCTTAACAAGCTGTTTGCATTGATGATGGAGGATTGAACCCATGGCCTTAGATGCGATCTGTTTGTCCGCCGCGGTGGAGGAGCTGCGCTCTGCTATTCAGGGAGGGCGTATCGATAAGATCTACCAACCCGGCAGCCAGGATGTGGTGCTGGCAGTGCGGGGCAACACGGGAAATGTGCGGGTGCTGCTCTCGGCCAACCCAAGTCATCCAAGGCTTCATCTCACTACGCTGGAACGGGAGAATCCAGATAAGCCCCCGATGTTCTGCATGCTTTTGCGCAAGCACTTAACAGGGGCCCGTATCCTGGAGTTGGAGCAGCCTTACATGGAGCGGATCGTCACTCTGCGCCTGGAGGCTACCGATGAATTGGGGGATAAGGTATCCCGCTCATTGGTGCTGGAGGCTATGGGCCGGAAAGCCAACCTGATCCTACTGGACCCAGAGGGGCGGATCATCGACTGTATCCGCAGGGTGGACGGAGACATCACCACCGGGGCCCGGCAGGTGCTCCCGGGGCTTTTTTACCGCCTTCCCGAGCCGCGGTTTGGCGTTCCGCCTCTGTTGGAGCGTGAGCTGCGCTTCCGGGGAGAGGTAGAGGACCTGGCTCCGGCGGTCCGGCAACTCTGGAATGATGTAAAGGAAAAACACACTACACCAGTTATGCTGATCCGGGAGGGGAAGGCGGTGGATTTTTCCTTCCTGCCCATCCTGCAATACGGCCCCGGGACAGAATGTAAGGAGTACCCCTCCTTTGGGACGCTGCTGGATGATTTTTACGAGGCCCGGGAGCGGCAGGAGCGGACCAAGCAGCGGGGAGAGGACCTGCTGCGGGCGGTGAAGAACGCCCGGGACCGCACGGCGCGAAAGCTGGAGAACCAGCGGCAGGAGCTGCTGGCCACCAAGGACCGGGAGCGGCTGCGCCAGCTAGGGGATATCCTTACCAGCAACCTCCATCTGTTGGAAAAGGGGCGTTCTACCGTTCGGCTTCAGGATTATTATGATCCCGACGGAAAGGAAATCGAGATCCCCTTGGACCCGCTGCTCACCCCGCAGCAGAAGGCGGCCAAGTATTATTAGGACTATAACAGGGCAAAGAATGCGGAAAGTGCTTTAACTTTACAGATAGAAAAGGGGGAAAACGACCTTTCCTATCTGGACAGCGTATTGGAGAACTTGTCTCTGGCCGAGGGGGAGCGTGATCTTCAGGAGATCCGGCAGGAGCTTACCGATACCGGTTATCTCCGCCGCCCCGGGAAGGCGGCCAAGCGGGAGAAGCGGGTGGCGGGGACACCCATGGAGTTCCGGACTGACGCCGGGCTGCGGGTATCGGTGGGGAAGAACAACAGTCAAAACGATTTGCTTACCACCAAGCAGGCGGGAAAGGGCGACTGGTGGTTCCACACCCAGAAGATCCATGGCTCCCATGTGATCCTTTGGACTCGGGGAAAGACGCCCGACGAAGGGAGCGTGGCCCAGGCGGCGGCCCTGGCGGCCTGGTTTTCCCAGGGACGGGAGGCCGGAAAGATCCCGGTGGATTACACGCCGGTGAAGTTTGTGAAGAAGCCCGCGGGGGCCCGGCCGGGAATGGTGGTTTACACCACCTATCAAACCATGATGGTACAACCGGATGAGGCCCTTGCAAAGCGGCTGCGGGTCAAGTGAAGAAAATCACAAAAAATTAAGGAATTTCCTTCGCTGTTTGCGGTATAATGGGGAAAACCGGAAGAGGAGGAGGAATATGGACGCTTTTCACATTTTGGTGGTTGAGGATGATCCGTCCATCAATAAGCTGCTGTGCACCATCGTTTCAGACGCGGGCTACGACTGCCGTCCGGCCTTTTCGGGCAGCGAGGCCGCCCTGTTGGCCGAGCAGTACAGCTACGACCTGATCCTTCTGGATCTGATGCTCCCCGGCCTTAGCGGAGAAGAGTTCATTGCCAGGCTGCGGAAGGGAAAGACGATGCCTGTTATTGTTCTCTCCGCCAAAGCGGGCTTGGAGGACCGGGTGAACGTTCTGAAATTGGGGGCGGACGATTTTATTCCCAAGCCTTTTGATAACGCCGAGGTGCTGGCCAGGATCGAGGCCCAGCTGCGGCGGTATAAAAAGTTCTCCTCTGCCTCGGAGGGGGGCGTTTTGACCTGGGGAGACCTTACCCTTGACCGGGAGAGTGTGACTGTGACAATATCCGGCAAGGAAATAGCCTTGACAGCACGGGAATTTGAGATATTGACCCTTTTAATGGCGCGCCCCAAGAAGGTCTTCACCCGGGAGCAGATCTACCAGCAGGTCTGGGGAGAGGAATATATGGGGGACGACAACACAGTGAACGTCCATGTCTCCAATCTCCGGGCAAAGCTGGGGAAGGCCAGTGATACGGAGTATATCAAAACGGTTTGGGGGATCGGGTTCAAAATGGCGGAGGTGGAGGGATGAGCCGGCTCCTGATTTCCCTGGAATATTACATGGGGGAGATATTGGATCTGCTTCCGGTTGTGGTGTTGGCCGGAATTCTCTGCGTGGTCATCCGCTGGAAACAGGGAAAGAGGCTGGCCTCTGCCCGGGGGATGACGGTCCTGCTATTTACCTGCTACATGGCGGGGCTTTTGGCCTTGACTGCGGTGCCCAACAACCTTTGGAAGCACCTTTGGTATGTTCTGCGTTATCGTCAGCCCAGCGGGATCACCTTTCGTCTGTTTGCGTTTGAGCATCAGCTGATCCCTGATTTTTGGACCCACTTTGGCCCGGAAAAGCTGGCAAATCTGCTGCTGTATGTGCCCTTTGGTTGCATCGTCCCCCTTCTGCGGAAACGGGAAGGAGGCGGGGCTGTGCTGGCCATGGGTTTTATGCTCTCAATAGGAGTCGAGACCCTCCAGCTCTTTGTGGGACGCAGCCTGGACGCCAATGATATTATCCTGAATGCCGCCGGTACGGCGGTGGGATATGGGGTCTTTCTGCTGCTTCGGGCCCTGTTTCCAGCAGTTGTGGCCAGGTGCCGGAAAAGGGAACTTTAGATTTTCTTCACCTCTGCTTCAAGCTCTCTTGTTGACCTTCGTGTAAGATGAAGTCACATTCAGGAAAGCGAGGTCATGTAACGTGACGGAAAATGTACTGGTGACCCGGGGGCTGACCAAGCGCTACGGGAGCTACGCGGCGGTGGACCACGTGGATATCACGGTCCCCAAGGGGGAGATATACGGCCTGGTGGGCCGGAATGGGGCGGGGAAGACCACCATTATCCGGATGGTGGCCTCCCAGACCATTGCCAGCGAAGGGGAGATCGAGCTGTTTGGGATGACGGAGGAGCGGGAGCTCCGGGCGGCCCGGTCCCGGACGGGGGCCATGGTGGAGATCCCCAGCTTTTATCCCTACCTTACTGCCCGGGAAAACCTGGAATATTACCGCCGTCAGCGCGGAGTGGCGGGAGCCCATGTGGTGGAGGACGCCCTCCAGCAGGTAGGCCTGGCCGATACGGGAAAAAAGAAATTCAAGGCCTTTTCCCTGGGCATGAAGCAGCGGCTGGGCCTGGCTCTGGCCCTCATGAACCGGCCGGACCTGCTGCTGTTGGACGAGCCCATCAACGGTTTGGACCCGGAAGGCATCGTGGATTTCCGAAATCTGCTGCTGGAGCTGAACCGGCAGTATCAGACCACCATCCTGATTTCCAGCCATATCCTGTCGGAGCTTCAGAATCTGGCCACCTGCTATGGATTTATCGACAAGGGGCGTATGCTGGAGCAGCTCTCCGCCGCAGAGCTGGCGGAGAAGTGCCGGGATTGCCTGGAGCTGCGGGTGGGAGACGCGCCCCGGGCCGCCGCCATTTTGGAGCGGGAACTGGGCTACCATGACTTTGAGGTGCTGCCCAGCGGTGTCATCCGGCTGTACGAGGGGCTGGGAGAACCAGAGCGGATCACCCGGCTGTTGGTGGAGCAGGGCATTTCCCTGGCCGGAATGGAGCACCGGGGCGCCAATCTGGAGGACTACTTCCTGAACCTGATTGGAGGTGTCCATCATGGTTAACTATTTCAACGCTGAGTGTTATAAAGCGTTTCACCGGAAGTACTTTTATATTTTTGTGGCGGTCATCCTGGGGCTGGCGGCGGCCTTCATGTTCCTCTTGCGTGTGGAGGGAATGGGTCAGACCGAGACGGCGGACGGGATGATCATGGTCCAGCGGGTCACCGTTTCCGAGCTGGTGGGCATCCTGGCCATGGCCCTGTCCATCGGGCTTTATTTTCTGATGATCGCCGCCGATATCGTATTCTCCGACCAATATAAGTACAATACCCTGAAAAATGAGGTGTCTTACGGCCTGCCCCGCTGCCGGATCTATCTGGGAAAGCTGATGGCCTCCGCGCTGCTGTCGGTGATCCTGTGCGCCGTGCTCGTAGGGGGATACCTGGGGATCGGCTGTATCCTGTTTCCTGCGGGAGAGAACTTTGGGACAAGTCTTGGGACGCTGGGGCAGTGGCTTCTGGTGGCCCTGCCGCTTTGGCTGGGCGGGCTGGGACTATTCCACATGCTGCAATTTTTGATCCGGGGCTCCACAGCAGCTACCGTGGTCTATGTCATGGTAGTGGCCTTCCTGGGCAGCGGCTTCCTGGAGCTGATGGAGGTTTTCCTGCCCGGACTGGAGCCGGTGGCGGAGCTGGTCCGGACGGTGTCCCTCAATACACCTTTTACTCTGCTTGGAAAGCAGAGCCCTGAGAGCCTGCTGGGCTATGCCTGGGCTCTGGGCATGGGCTGGCTGGCGGTGTCCACCGCTGTCGGTTTGGTGGGCTTCCACAAGAAGGAGATCAACTGAGATGCTCAACTATCTTTCCGCCGAGTGGTATAAACTCCGGCACACCAAGGGGATCTTTCTCGCCTTTGGCTTCCTGCTGTTTTTGATCAGCTTGTTTTTTATCCCGGCCATGTGGCTGCACAGGCCGACTTTTGAGGTATATGCAAACGCCTATATCGTGACCCTAATGTTGGGCTTCTTTCTGGCGCCTATCTTTGCCGTCCGGGCCTTTGACGACCAATATGGCCGGGGGACCATGAAAAACGAGGTGGTCTTTGGGATCCCCAGGTCCCGCATTTATTTGGGAAAGCTGGCCTTCGGCGGGCTGGTGGGGACTGGGGCGGCCCTTCTGGTGTTGGCCTTTTACTTGGGGCTGTGCGCTCTGATTGGCGGGTTTGGAGAAGAGAACGCCCTATTGTGTATCGAGCTTTGCGTCCGGGCAACGTTGTTGGTCCTGCCTCTATGGCTGGCCAGCCT
The DNA here is from genome assembly GCA_949744075.1 of uncultured Eubacteriales bacterium. Lineage (GTDB taxonomy): Bacteria > Bacillota > Clostridia > Oscillospirales > Oscillospiraceae > Vermiculatibacterium. The sequence continues at coordinate 23,933 of CATJWI010000106.1, forward strand.
GTCCCTGGCATTCCTTTTTCAGGCGGTGATGAGGAGTACTGCAATGGCCGTCGTGGTCAACTACTTGCTTTTGATTTTTCTTATTCCTATTGCCCTGATGGGAAGCGATGAGCCCACCGCATCCCCAATTTTGAATTTTATCTGCCGGTGGTTTTTTGTTTCCCCCTTCCGAAAGCTCTACGTGGTCCCTTCCATCACTGGCCTGGGCGACAGCTGGTTAGTAGGGGTGGGCTGGATCGCGGCGACGACCCTGCTGGGGTTAGCGATTTTTTCCCGGAAAGAGATCAATTAAGAAAAAAGGAGGGGCGGGCATGGAATATCTGGTTGGAGCGCTGGGCCTTGTATGCCTGCTCCTGATCCTGCGGCTATATGCTCTGGACCGCAACCTGAAAAAGGGAACGGACCAATTGAAGGACCGGCGGGAAGAGAAAAGCGCGGCCCCCCTTCATCTGTCGGCTCCACACCGGGCGTCGGAGGAGCTTCTTTCCCAGGTAAACGGCCTTTTGCGGGACGGGGAGAGGGAGCGGACCGACTTTCGCCGCCGGGAACAAGCGCTTCGGCAGCAAATCGCCAATGTGTCCCATGACCTCCGAACGCCGTTGACCTCTATTTTAGGCTATTTGCAGCTATTGGAGCGGGCCGATATCACCGAGGCAGAGCGGCGGGAATATCTATTCGTTGTGGAGGGCAGGGCCCGGGTCCTCCAGGGGCTTATTGCCAGCTTTTATGACCTGTCCCGTCTGGAGGCGGGGGAATACCCTATCCTCCGGGAACGGGTGGAGCTGCGGGAGGTCATCAGTGAGCTACTGGCGGCTTTCTATGATGAATTGGAGGGGCGGTTCCATGTGACTGTGGACCTGCCGGAGGCGCTGCCCCAGGTTTGGGGAGACCGGGCGGCCATGACGCGGGTTTATACCAACCTGATCCGCAATGCGTTGGAGCACGGGGCGGACACCCTGTCTATCTCGGCTGCGATTACGCCGGAAGGAGTAAAAACCACGTTTTCCAACGGGGGGGCCGATCTGTCGGAAAAAGACCTGCCTCATGTGTTTGACCGTTTTTTCACCTCCGACCAGACCCGCTCCGGACGCAATACCGGCCTGGGATTGGCCATTGTAAAGGCGCTGACGGAGCAGATGGGGGCCAAGGCGGATGCAAAATTGGATAAGGGGACTTTTTCCGTGGAGTTATACTGGAAAGTTTAGGGGCAGAGGAGAATCCTCTGCCCTTTTTTCTGGAAATACGCTGTTTTACCTTGACATTCCCCGGGGAAACTGCTAAAGTTTTAACGATATTTTCTCGAAGAAATTTCTCAATAAAAAGAGGGACGGATATTATGGTAAAGATCGTAGCCAAGAAGGAGCTCAATCCCACCGTGACCCTTTTAACAGTGGATGCGCCCCGGATCGCCCGGAAGGCCCAGGCGGGACAGTTTATCATTTTTCGGCTGGATGAGCAGGGGGAGCGGATCCCCCTGACCATTGCCGATTATGACCGGGAGCAGGGAACCGTGAGTATTATTTTCCAGAAGGTGGGTCTGTCCACCCAACTGCTGGGGGCGCTGGAAATAGGGGATACCATTCTGGACTTTGTCGGGCCCCTCGGCGTGCCGACGGAGCTGCCTCAAGGCGCCAGGCGGATCTGCGTCATCGGCGGCGGCGTAGGCTGCGCCATTGCCTTTCCACAGGCAATGGCTCTCCACGCCAAAGGTGTCCAGGTAGATGTGATCGCAGGCTTCCGCTCGAAGGATATCGTGATCCTGGAGGAGGAATTCAATGCGGTCAGCGACCGGTTTTTCCTCATGACGGACGACGGAAGCTATGGAGAAAAGGGGCTTGTGACCAACAAGCTTCAGGAGCTGATGGACGGCGGAAGCCGGTATGACGCGGTCATCGCCATTGGCCCCATCCCCATGATGAAATTTGTCTGCAAGACCACCGAGCCCTATCAAGTACCCACCATTGTGAGCCTGAACCCCCTGATGATCGACGGCACCGGCATGTGCGGCTGCTGCCGGGTCACCGTGGGCGGCAAGGTCCGGTTTGCCTGCGTGGACGGGCCGGACTTTGACGGCCACCAGGTGGATTTTGACGAACTGATGAGCCGCAACGCCGTCTATCGGGAGCAGGAGGCAGAGCAAAAGGAGCGCCACACCTGCCGCTTGGAGCAGTTGGGCAAGGCCCTGATCCAGTAAGGAGGAACGGAATATGCCGAACATGAGTCCTACCAAGGTCCCAGTCGAAGAACAGGCGCCCTTGGTGCGAAATAAAAATTTCCTGGAGGTCTCTCTGAGCTATATGCCGGAGCAGGCCGTTGAGGAGGCCCGCCGCTGCCTGAACTGTAAGAACAAGCCCTGCGTGGCGGGCTGCCCGGTAAATATCCATATCCCCGAATTCATTTCCCGGGTGGCTGCCGGGGACTTTAAGGGCGCTTATGAGGTCATCTCGGAGACCAATGCCCTGCCCTGTGTCTCCGGCCGAGTCTGCCCCCAGGAGAACCAGTGCGAGGAGCGGTGCGTGCGGGGCGTCAAGGGCGAAGCGGTGGCCATTGGGCGGCTGGAGCGCTTCGTGGCGGATTGGTATCTGAAAAACGTCAGTGCCATGCCCGTCAAGCCGCAGTCCAACGGTATCAAGGTAGCTGTGGTGGGCTCCGGTCCCGCCGGGCTCACCTGTGCCAGCGACCTGGCGAAAAAGGGATATCAGGTCACTGTTTTTGAGGCATTCCATACTGCCGGCGGCGTGCTGGTCTACGGGATCCCGGAATTCCGCCTGCCCAAGGCCATTGTCCAGAGCGAGGTGGATAAGCTGAAGGCTCTGGGTGTGGAATTGGAGCTGGACGTGGTAGTGGGCCGGACCATTACCATCGACGAGTTGATAGAGGAGGGTTACAAGGCTGTCTTTGTGGGCTCCGGCGCGGGCCTTCCTATGTTTATGGGCATCGAGGGGGAGAGCCTGGCAGGGGTATACTCCGCCAACGAGTACCTGACCCGGGTAAACCTGATGAAGGCCTATCTGGACGACCACGATACCCCCTTGCGGCAGAGCAAGGCGGTGGCCGTGGTAGGCGGCGGCAATGTGGCCATGGACGCCGCTCGCTGTGCCAAGAGGATGGGGGCCGAAAAGGTATACCTGCTCTACCGCCGGGGTGAGGAGGAGATGCCCGCCCGGCGGGAGGAGGTCAACCACGCCAAGGAGGAGGAGATCGACTTCCGGCTCCTGGCCAATCCGGTGCGGCTTCTGGGCAACGAGAAGGGGCAGGTGTGTCAGATCGAATGTGTCCGGATGCGTCTCCAGGCCCCGGACGAGAGCGGCCGCCGCTCCCCCAAGGAGGTGCCGGGCTCCAACTTCTTCCTGCCGGTGGACACAGTGATCATGGCCTTGGGCACTAGCCCCAACCCCTTGATCCGCGCTACTACCCCGGGGTTGGAGACTAACCGGAAGGGCTGTCTTGTGGTGAACGAGGAGACCATGGCCACTACCCGGGAAGGGATCTATGCCGGCGGCGACGCCGTCACTGGCGCGGCTACCGTGATCCTGGCCATGGGGGCCGGCAAAAAGGCCGCCCAGGCGATGGACGAGTATCTCAGCGCGAATTGAACGACCACCCCCTTTTTCTTCGACATGGGAGTCGGAGAGGGAGGGGGTGCAGTTTTTGGTTGAAATCCTAAATAAAAGGGAGGGAACACAAAAATTTTGCAAGTTTAAAAAGTTTTTCTTGCAATTTAAAACGACAGAGTATATAATAAACCCAACCTGTCAGGAGCGGCGGTATTTTTGGCCAAAGCTATGTATGACAGATAGTCTCGTCTCAGTGAAGGAGTTGGATGGTTATGGCTTTGAAAAATGCTTATTTGAAAGGTGTTTATGAGGCGCTGTCACAAAAGAGCGCCCATGAGCCCGAGTTCCTCCAGGCCGTTCTAGAGGTCCTGGAGTCCCTGGAGCCGGTGGTGGAGCGCCGCCCCGAGCTGGAGAAAAACGGGGTCATTGAGCGCCTGGTGGAGCCGGAGCGGATCGTCATGTTCCGGGTGCCCTGGGTGGATGACAGCGGCAAGGTCCGGGTGAACCGGGGCTACCGGGTGCAGTTCAACTCGGCCATCGGCCCCTATAAGGGCGGATTACGGCTCCACCCCAGCGTGAATCTGTCTATTATCAAGTTCCTGGGTTTTGAGCAGATCTTCAAGAACTCCCTGACGACTCTGCCCATGGGCGGCGGCAAGGGCGGCTCTGACTTCGACCCCAAGGGCAAGTCCGACGCTGAGGTCATGCGCTTCTGCCAGTCCTTTATGATCGAACTGCAGCGCCATATCGGCCAGTTCACCGACG
>CATJWI010000107.1 GCA_949744075.1 uncultured Eubacteriales bacterium
GTTTCCGCCGGGGACTGGTTTGCGCCCTATGTGGAGGTTTGTGTAGAGGAAGGGCTTATGGCGGGCACTGGAGAGGGGCGGTTTGAGCCCCGGCGGGAGCTGACGGCCATGGAGGTTTTGGCGCTGGAGGCTAAATTGGGAGCCCGGGTCCGGGGAGAGGCGGTGCCCTCCTTCCCTGCCCTGTCGGAGCTGGCGGTCCTTTATGACGGAAATGGGGAGCGGCTGGGGACCATTGAGGACTGTATCTATGAGCCCAAGGTATATTATGGGTATAATACCCTCTATTTCGCTCTGCCCCCGGAGTTGCAGGCGCGGGCGGGAGAGGGAAAGGTGAGTTTGGTGGTGGACGTGGGGGCGTTGGAGGAGTGGCCTTTGGACCCCCTGGCGGCCTACCGGCCGCTACCCGAGGAGGCAGTGCGGTATGAGGGGGGCTGGGACAGCTTCCGGAGCTGCTATACCATCGACTTTGGAGAGGACTTTAACGGACAGGCCGAGGAGGTTTTGAAGGAGCTGGATGGCCTGATGGAACAGGAAAAAGGGTTGGAGGGCCGGTGGTTCCGGGACGCTGTGCTCTATAACCGCTGCCTGGGGGACCTGGGGCTGCTCTCCGCCCGGCACGAGGGGCCCGGGGATCTGGGGGAGCGGATGGGGTGGCTCCAGGAGGAGCCCGCCCTTCGGGGGGATGTGCTGGGGCTCATGGAGGCCATGGAATTTTGGCAGCATGAGGGGCTCTGGTGGGAGATGGTGGACCAGTGGGACGAGCTGGACTGGGAGGACATGTATCTCCAGGGATTAAGAGAGCTGGGCATCCTCAATGGCATAGATGAGGCTGGGACCATGGCTCCCGAGGGGCATTTGACCCGGGGAGAGGTGGCGGCGGTGCTGGCCCGGACCCTGCGGCCCCAGCTGCGGGCGGAGAAGGGGGACTATGCCCTGACCCCGGTGGAGCTGGGGGACTGGCAGGTCCGGGGGGTGGCCGCCGACTGGCTGGCCCTTGGGCGGGAGCGGCTTGACGGCACCCTGGAGGGGGCTATCTACCGGGCCGACGGGAAGATTTTGGACCTGGAGGGGGGCTTTGTCTGGATGGACGGAAGGGCCGCTCTGGGACATACCGTGCTGGCCCCGGTGCGCCGGGGAGAGCAGTGGGGAGTCTATGACGTGGAGACGGAAAAATTTGTCCTGCCCTATACGGGCTGGGAGGAATTTTATGTCTGGGAATGGGACCAGCAGGGGACGCCCCGGCCCCGGCAGGACCGGAAGAGCGGGCTCTGGGGCTATATGGACCGGACGGACACTTGGGCCATTCCGCCCCAGTATGAGGAGGCGGAGGACTTTCGGGACGGGTGGGCCAAGGTGGAGCTGTCCGACGGGACGGAGGCTGTTATCGACACCCAGGGAGAGGTCCTCATCAAGGGAGGGAGCCTGGAAAACCTGGGAGACGGGCTGTTTTTGTTCTGGGAGCCCAACATTTCCGGCGGCTATTTCATCAATGAGGACTTGGAGCGGACCAACCTGGACCCGGTGAAGGACAGGGTGTGGGGGAACTTGGTCCGGGGCCGGGCGGTCTGGTCGGAGGCCGGGAACGGATATCTCGTAGTGGAGGACCGGTATTACTCCTATGAGGGAGAGGCCCTGACGCCCTGGTTTGAGTGCGCGGGGCCCGTGGACGATGAGGGCTGCGGCTTTGTGGTGGACTGGGGGCGGGTGTACCGCATCCGGTTTCAGGAGGAAGTATGAACAGTCTGATACGAGAGGCGGCCAGCTATCCCAGGCTTTTGCGGGGGATGCTGGAGTGGAAGAGCGATGTAGTGCCCCAGAAGGTGTTTTATGGGGCGGATGAGCGGCAATATTTTCTCTACTTTGCCCCCGAGGGGGTCCCCCGGGAGACGGTGGTGGTCTATGTCCATGGGGGCGGGTGGAACAAGGGAAGTCCCGACTTCTTCACCTTTATGGGACAGCGGTTCGCCCGGGAGGGGTACCGGTGCATCATGCCGGGGTACCGGCTGGCGCCGGGGCACCCCTTCCCTGCTCAGATCGAGGACGTGCGGGCGGGGACCTGGGCGGGGCTGGAGTATTTGCGGGACCGGGGCATGGACCTTCGCCGGGTGGTGGTCGTGGGGTCCTCCGCCGGGGCCCAGCTGGGGGCCCTGCTGTGCTATGGCGGGGAGCTGGCGGGGCGGTTTGCCGGGTTCGTGGGGCTGGGTGGGCCTTACCGGTTCGATCTGGAGCCTACCCTGTCTATGAAACGGCTGTGTAAGGGGCTTTTGGGGGGCGGAGAGGCCCTCCCTGCCCAGCCCTATTACTTATTGAACGAGGAGAGCCCCAAGACACCTATGCTGATTGTGCAGGGGCTGGAGGACGCGGTGGTGGGGTACGCCTGCGGGGCGGACTTTTACCGCCGGGCGCTGGAGGTGGGCATCCCGGCGCGGTTTTATGCGCCGCCTACCGGGCGGGACAGTCATTCCGTTTATGTGGCGGGGTGCTTTTTGGAGGAATGTGAGACGGGGGATGTGGTGATGAGGTGGATGAGGGATGTGGAAGGTTGAGTGAGGGGGAACGTGGTTTCGTTATTTCTGTCAGGGGCTCCCGGCGGCGCGTCAGGGATGCCGCGCCCTACGGAAAGGCGTGGGGGAAATGAGATTTGGAGGAACGGGTATGAAAAAGAGAGTCGTTTGTCTGGTTTTGATGTTGGCAGTTTGGCTGGGGGCGTACCCAGCTTGGGGAGCGGAGGAGCCCTTGCGGTTTTGGGAGGGGCCGGAGCTGTCCGCCTTGATGACCCTCAATGGGGCGGTGGTGAGCGGGCCGCTGGCCGGGGAGGAGATCTCCGGGAATTTGGCCTATGTGGACGACGGGGATGGCGCTGCCCTCCCGGCCCTGCGGTTTTATCCCAATGTGTCCGACGAGCGGGTGAAGGACCGGGTGGCGGACCGGGCACGGTTTCCAGAGGGCACCGGGTTTTCCGACGTGGGGGTACACGACTGGTTTGCCCCCTATGTGAACCTCTGCGTGGAGCATGGGCTGATGAAGGGCACCGACAAGGGCTTTGAGCCCTACAAGACACTGACCATCGGGGAGTGTACCGCCATCGCCGCCCGGCTCCGGGAGGGGCTGACGGGAGAGGCCATTCCCGTGATGGAGGACGCCCCCTGGTATCTGCCCTATGCGGAGTATATCCGGGGGGTGGAGCCTGCTTTGACGGGGCTCACCGCCCACGCCGAAGATAACAGTACCCGGTATGAGTTCCTGCGGCTGCTGAACGCCGCCCTTTTGGGGCAGGAGGGGATGCTGGGAGCCATCAATGCGGTGGAGATGCTGCCCGACCCCGGTTTTCAAGAGGATGAGATGGTGCTGGGCTTTTATAACGCCGGGATCTTGACGGGGACGGACCAGTATGGCACCTTTGCCCCGGACAGGACCCTGACCCGGGCGGAGGCCGCCGCTATGGTGGCCCGGGTGGTGGAGCCCGAGCTGCGGCTTTCCTTTGTGCCGGAGGACTACTCCCCCTTTGTGGCCGCCGGTATGGAGCCGGGAACGGTGATGTTTGAGGACGGGACCACGGCGGAGGAGTTTTTGGGGTGGGTCAACGGCCGCATCGCCATGGCGGAGGAGAGCGCTGTGAAGGTGGGAGAGGAGTTTAACTGGCATAGCATTGTGGGGGGAACGGAGAAGAGTACCTTGGAGTGGGTGAGAGATCAAGTGCTGGAGGACCTGGGAGTGACCGAGGGGCAAGGGACACAGGCTTACCGGGATTTTGACTATCAGGTGTATTATTCCAGGCTGATCGATGTTATGGGGGAGACGTTGGAGCCGAAGTATGGAGTGGGGACGGGGGCAAGTTAAGGGGTATTGGAGTACGGCGTGGCGGGTTCCATAGAGTTTTTGGAAGAAAAGAGAGGTTTTGATCCTATGAAGCGGAGAATGGTTTGTTTTGTTTTGTGCTTGGGGTTGTTGCAGTCTTTTGCTTGGGGGGCGGAGATGGGGTTTGCTGACGTCTCCGAGGGGGATTGGTTTGCTCCCTATGTGGACGTGTGCGTGGAGGATGGGCTGATGAAGGGGACTGGGGAGGGGAAGTTTTCTCCGGAGAAGACCCTGACCATGGCTGAGGCCGCCGCCATTGCCGCGCGGCTGGGAGAACAGCTGAACGGGGGGCAGGTCCCCCAGGCCGGGGAGGGACTGCCTTGGTATTCCGGATATGTGGAGTATTTGAAGGGCTATGGGGCGGCGGTGGAGCGGCCCGAGGAGGAGGCCACCCGGCAGGGGTTTTTTGCCCTGCTGGCGGCGGTGACTCCCGCCTCGGTGCTGGTGCCCATCAACTCCATCACTTCCCTGCCTGATACCGACGACGCGGGGGTGCTGGGCTTTTATAACGCCGGGATCCTGACGGGCACCGATTCCTTTGGGACCTTCTCCCCTGCCGGGAGCCTTACCCGGGCCGAGGTGGCTGCTATGATGGCCCGGGTGCTGGAGCCTGAGCTGCGGGTGGAGTTTACCCCGGTGGAGGACGCGGTGGCCATGACGGTGGACGGAGAGCCTATTTTGAAGGTGCTGCTGGAGTCCTGCGTGGAGAACGCCATTTACTATAACGACCTCTACCTCTATCAAAATTACGGGACCCGGCTGACCTGGGGGCAGGATTACGGCGTGGGGGATCTGGAGACCTATCTGATGGATTCCGCCCAGCAGTTGGCGGTGCAGATCGGGGTGGAGCAAGTCAGGGCCAAGGCCATGGGTATTTTGGCCGAGGAGCTGGAGGATACTCTGGTGCCCCAGCCCGACGAGGCCGCACTGCGGGCCTATGTCCAGAGCCGGGACCTGCTGTGCGCCAAGCATATTTTGGTCAATGACCCGGATACGGCCCAGGCGGTGCTGAATGGGCTGGACCAGACCCCTACCCCGGAGCAGTTCAACGCCCTGATGCTGGTCTTCGGCCAGGACCCGGGGGTGGGGTCCAACCCCGACGGGTACCTCTTTACCGCCGGGGAGATGATCCAGGAGTTTGAGACGGCGGTGCGGGGGCTGGGGCTCAACACTTACACCGACGAGGCGGTGCAGAGCCAGTTTGGATACCACATCATCTGGCGGCTGGACCCCCTGAGCCATCCGCAGCTGGTGGAGAAGTACCGGCAGGAGAGCTATAACGCCCTGGTGGAGCAGTGGATGGCGGGGGCGCAGGTCACGGTGGACCAGGCCGTGGTGGAGAGTATTGATGTGAAGGGGATCTATGACCGGTATGTGGAAAGGGATGGAGAGGTCAAGGGATAAGGGATTTGGGTACGACGTGGTCCCGTTATTTTGATCGGAGGCTCCCGGCGGGCGGCCATATGGGGCCGCCGTGGGCGGCGTGATGTTGGGATGGAGGTGCGGCGGTGAAGAAATGGAGATGGGGGATCGCGGCGGCGGTGGTTTTGGCCGTGATAGTGGGGGCCTGGGGCTGGTATGCCCGGCCTATGACGGTGACAGAGATGTTTCCGGAGTTTTCCTGGGAAAGGGTGGAATGGGTCAGCGGAATGTGCAGTCAGACCGTGGTGGAGGATGGGGTCACGAAAACGGTGACGGCCAGAATGGAGGCCACTCCACCTGTTGGAGAGACCAGGGTTTTGGCGGAGGAGTTCGCCCAGGCCCGGTTTTCCCGGTCCCTGCTGGGGACGCTGCAATACCGGAGGGACAGTGGGGGGACGGCCTCCCGGAGTGCGGAGCTGGCCTACTTTTTGGATGGGTTCTTCTCCGAGGGCGGGATCCATCTGCGGGTGGAGCTTTTTTATGACCGGCTGGTGCTGACTTATTTGAAAGAGGACGATTTCAGCACCGAGGTCAGCTACCGCTGCTCCCTGCGGGGGCAGGAGGAGCTGATGGAGCAGTTCCGGCTGCTGATTGAAGCCTATGGGCCATATCAATAAGGAATATTTTGCTTATATATTACAGATAGGAGTGGATCATCATGGACAATTGCAAGACTGCGTACCGTACCCACAACTGTGGGGAGCTGAGGATGGAACAGGTGGGGCAGAGCATCACCCTGGCCGGGTTCCTGGAAAACTTTCGGGAGGTGGGGGCCAATCTGGGCTTCGCCGTACTCCGGGATTTTTACGGGGTCACCCAGGTGGTGGCCGAGACCGAAGAGATGGTGAAGAGTTTTAAGGCCCTGAATAAGGAGTCCACTGTCCAGGTCACCGGAGTGGTCCGGGAGCGGGATTCCAAGAACGGGAAGCTGGCCACGGGGGACATTGAGGTGGTGCCCTCCACCCTCACGGTGCTGGGCAAGTGCCACCACAATGAACTGCCCTTCCAGGTCAGCCGCTCCCGGGAGGCCGACGAGGCCATCCGGCCCAAGCACCGGTATCTGGACCTGCGGAATCCCGAGGTGAAGAAGAACATCATCCTCCGGTCCCAGGTGGTGGCGGCCCTGCGGTCGGCCATGATCGACCAGGGATTCATGGAGATCACCACCCCCATTTTGACCGCCTCCTCCCCCGAGGGAGCCCGGGACTATCTGGTGCCCTCCCGGAAGCATCCGGGGAAGTTCTACGCTCTGCCCCAGGCACCCCAGCAGTTTAAGCAGCTGCTGATGGCCTCGGGCTTCGACAAGTATTTCCAGATCGCCCCCTGCTTCCGGGACGAGGACGCCCGGGGAGACCGGTCCCCCGGCGAGTTCTACCAGCTGGATATGGAGATGGCCTTCGCCAGTCAGGAGGACGTGTTCGCCGTGCTGGAGGAGGTGCTGCCCCCCATCTTTGCCA
>CATJWI010000108.1 GCA_949744075.1 uncultured Eubacteriales bacterium
GATGCAGGACACCGACGACACCACAATCACGTCCCGCCGCTCGATGAGGGAGGCAGTGGCGGAGAGGCGCAGGCGGTCGATCTCATCGTTCACCGAGGAGTCCTTTTCGATGAAGGTGACGGAATGGGGGATATAGGCCTCGGGCTGGTAGTAATCGTAGTAGGAGACAAAGTACTCCACCGCGTTGTTGGGGAAAAACTCCTTGAATTCCGCACAGAGCTGGGCGGCCAGGGTCTTGTTGTGGGCCAGCACCAGGGTGGGCCGCTGGACCTTTTCGATGACCTTGGCCATGGTGAAGGTCTTGCCCGAGCCGGTGACTCCCAACAGGGTCTGCTCGGTCAGGCCATTCTCCACCCCCGCCGCCAGGGCCTCGATGGCCTGGGGCTGGTCCCCGGAGGGCTCAAAGGGACTCACCACTTGAAAGTCCGGCATAGACACACCTCATTTCTTCCTTGGGTCTCTCCATTGTACCAAAACATTTGTTCTATTGCAAGGGGATATCGAACAAATTTTCGGATTTATTCCAAAAAGCGAAAGCCGCTGTCCCGGAGGGAGACCACATCATCGTCGCACAGGATCAGATGGTCGGCCAGGGTCACCCCCACCGTATCCAATACCCGGGCCAGGTGCCGGGTGGTGACCTTGTCCTCCGCTGAGGGCAGGGCCAAACCGGAAACGTGGTTGTGAGCCAGGATCACCTGGGCGGCGTTGAGAGACAGGGCGGCCTCCACCACGCCCCGGGTGGTGACCTCGGCGGCGTTGACGTTGCCCTCGCCCACCACCCGGATCCCCAGGCTCTTCCCTTTGCCGTCCAGACACAAAAGGCAGACCCGCTCCCCCCGGGCGCCAAAGAAATATGGCCGCAGGAGGGCCCAGGCATCCCTGGTATCCTGGACGATCTCCGCCACGCTGGTGCGGGCGTTGAGGTAGCGGCCTGAGAGCTCCTTGGCCGCCTTCAGCAGGGTCACCGCGTGGGCTCCGATCCCCGGCGTCTTCCCCAACTCCTCGGGCAGGGCATCCAGCACCCCTGCCAAGGAGCCGAACCGCTCCATCAGGGCATGGGCGGTGGGGTTGGTGTCCCCTCTGGGATCAGCGTAAAAGAGTAGCAGTTCCAGCAGCTTGTGGTCGGGAAAGGAAGCGGGGCGGGCCAGGAATTCCTCCTTCATCCGCTGGCGGTGGCCGCTGTGGATGGACTTCTTTTTCTCTGCCATGGTATCCCTTCTCTCTTTTGGGGCGTAGGCGTCGGACTCCACACGGCCCTTATCTGTTATTTCGCCCCGTATTGGGCCAGATAGTCCTCCATCCGCCCCTTCACGGCGTCGTCGATGTACACCTTTCCGTCGATCTCCCGGTTATGGAGGAAGTCCATGACTTGGCACACCGTCACGATGGGAAAGACCTGGATACCGTAGTCCTGCCGCAGTTCGTCCAGGGTGGAGCACTCCCGGGTACCTCGCTCCATCCGGTCCACCGACACCAAGAGGGCGGCAAAGGTCACGTCGGCCACGCTCTTAAACAGCTCAATGGTCTCCCGTACAGCGGTGCCGGCGGTGACCACGTCCTCCACGATGACCACCCGGTCCCCGTCCTTGGGCTGGTAGCCCACCATGGAGCCCCCCTCTCCGTGGTCCTTGGCCTCCTTGCGGTTGAAGCAGTAGGGCAGGTCCCGGTCATAGTTCCGGTACAGGCTGGCGGCGGCGGTCACCGCCAGGGGGATACCCTTGTAGGCCGGGCCGAAGAGGCAGTCCACCCCCTGGGGCAGATTCTCTTGGATACAGGCGGCATAGTAGTCCCCCAGCTGGGCAGCCTGGGCTCCAGTCTTATAGTTGCCCGTGTTCACGAAGTAGGGGGTCTTCCGGCCAGATTTGGTGGTGAAGTCCCCGAAGGTCAGTACTCCGGAGCGGACCATAAAGGTGATGAATTCCTCCTGATAGGTCATAGATATCTCCTCCTGTTTCTCTGGCGAAAAATAATCATGATATTATATCATTTTTCCCTCCCCGGTACAAGCCCGTTTTCCCCTGTCAAACTATCTTCTCTTTGCAGGCGGAGCCATATCAAAGGGAGGCGGCGCAAATGCGCCGCCTCCCTTTGATAGCGATGGACTCTATTTGAAAGGCGCTCTCCCGCTTCAACGCTTACCATAGGGGGCAAAACACCCGGGTAGGGCGGCCCCTGCCGTTGATGGCGCTGCGGCCAACCTCCACTAAGTACCCGTTTTTTTCCAGCTTCTCCACGATCCGGGCCGCTGTGCGGAAGCTGACATGCAACTCCTCAGCCAGCTCCGCGGTAATAAAGCTCCCGCTGTTCTTCCGCTGGACAAAGGTATTGATGTTCTGGATCGTGTTGCTGGAAAGGGCGCAATCCTGTGCCACCTTTTTCAGCTGGGGGTCGATCTGGCTTCGGGTGATAAAAAGCAGCTCGTTGGGTTGGATGGGACCGAAAAACTGATCCTCCGCGTAGACCAGATAGGCCCGGTTACAACCCTCCATCCAGGAGCGCTGTGCGCCCAGCTCAGCGTTGGCCATGGCCTTTTGAAGATGGCTCCCCGTGCCGATCCCCACCGCCAGCCGGTAAGGTGTGCCGCCGTAGACCTGGGCCAGCAGGTCAAACCGGGAAAATTTTTCCGTAGCCTCGGCAAGTTCCTCATAGTCGCACACCACGGTAAAATCCTGATCTCCCATGCGAATATATGCCCCCTTGACCCTTTGGGCAAACATCACAACGATCTCGGCCAGCTGGCTCAGGTCCAGGACCCGCTGCACCGCGGTCTTTTGATTCAGATAGTAGTCGCCGCTGAACTCCGCCCGGATCCGCACCGCTGCATTGTCCTTCTTCGCTCTCCCCGCCGCCTTCCAGCTCAGCATCAGACGACGGATCTCGTTGATATAGTTGTTGGGGCTTGGCGTCATCAGAACGCAGGGGATGTTCTCCTCCGTCAGAACATCCTGGACAGCGCGGATATTGGTGATACAAACGTCGCACAGGCCCTTGTGGTAGCTCTTTTGGTGGGCCTGGGCCGTTGCCTCCACGAAATGCTTGGCGTTCGTGTCCACGCTGATGCAGATCGGATGGATCTGATCCATTGGCGCTTCCAGGGAGCGGTAGGTCCTTGACACCGTGTCGTAATTCAAGGTATCCACACTGACGCGCCGGATATCCGCGTGATATTTGGTGGCGGCGATGAGCAGCCCCTGGACAAAGCTGGCTGCGTCTACATCCACGTACCGGGCCAATACATTTCCGTGGTCCAGCCGGGTCACCATCAGCGTATAGGGCTCCCGGCGGGTATACAGCACCCCGTCCAGCTGGGGCAGGTAGCCCCGCAGGATCTCGGCGGCCCGGTCCACCGTCTCCTTTTCATCATCCGGTAGCTCGATCCCCACCGTTTCAATATTCTCAAATGTCCCCGCCACCACTTCCTTCAGTTCCTCGATAGAGGCAGTGTGACCTACGACAGCAAGACGAAAACTCATTGTGGCCATCCCCCTTCCTTTGCTATGATATATTATGGTCAAATTATTGTCAATATACAGACAGCGGATTTTCGTCTATAATGGATACAAATTCTTGGATTGCGAGGTTTTTACTCATGCATTATATTGAGAAGGAAGAAGTCATCTCCCTCCTGGACATGCCCGGCTGTGTGCCTCTGATGCGGGACGTCCTTATGGACTATTGTGCCGGCCGGGTCATTCAGCCTCTGCGGAGCGTCATGCCCATCGACCCCCGGCGGCTGCTGGGAATGATGCCCTCCGCCAATTTGGCCACCGGGATCGCCGGCGTCAAGGTCCTCTCCGTATTTTTGGACAATTTTCAGAAAGGCCTGCCCTCCCATCAGGGGACCGTTATCCTCTTTGACGCCGAAAATGGCAGGCTGAAAGCCCTGCTGGACGCCGATGCCATTACCGGCATCCGCACTGCCGCCGTGAGCGCCGCCGCCACGGACGCCCTGGCCCGGCCTGACGCCCATACCCTTTGCATCCTCGGCTCCGGGCTCCAGGCCCACCGTCACCTGGAGGCGATCCGCCTGGTGCGGGACCTCCGGGAGGTCCGGGTGTGGGACGTGTTTCCCGACAGCGTTCAGCGCTATAAAACGGAAATGGAGGCAAAATTCGGCATCCCGGTAGTGGACTGCTCCCAGAACGTCCGGGCCGCTGTGGAGGGGGCCGATATCGTCTGTACCGTCACCTCCGCCAAGGAGCCCATCCTCTTTGGCGCCCATGTCTCTCCCGGGACCCACATCAACGCTGTCGGCGCCTGCGGCGCGGCAGTGCGGGAGCTGGATACGGAGGCGGTGCGGAAGGGCCGCCTGTTCTGCGACAGCCGGGAATCCTGTATGAACGAGGCCGGCGATCTTCTCATCCCCCTGAAGAAGGGTGAGCTGAAGGAGGACCATCTGCTGGGCGAGATAGGGCTGGTCCTCTCCGGCCAGCTTCCCGGCCGCACCAGCGCCGAGGATATCACTATCTTTGAGTCCCAGGGGCTGGCAGCGGAGGATCTGGCTGCCGCCAGCTATGTGTACAGCAAATACGGCCAACCGTAAAAGGAGGAGAAAAAAATATGATGATCGAACCGCTCTATGATTTCTCTCTGACCGACGCCCAGGAGGCCCGCGCCAAAGCCCTCCATGAAAACAGCATCATCCTGGACCTGCTGTTTCAGGGGCCCATCGGCACCTATTCCCTGCCCGAGGAGGCCGAAGAGGAGCTTCTGACTCTGGCTCAGGACGCCTGCCCGGGGGACGAGGTGGCCCAATGCAACTGGGCTACGGCCGAGATCCTCCGCCGCATGGTGGGCGGCAAATACGCTCAGCTTTACAAGGATTGCTGGTACGACAGCGGCCTCACCGGCGGCTGCCGCCAACTCAGCATCAACAGCCGGGACGAGGCTCTCTGCTCCGCTCTGGAGCTCCAGGCCGAGTTCGACACCTATCCCTGGCTGGTCAAGTGCACCTCTGTGGAGGACATCCGCCGCTGTAAGGCTGAGGGACTCAAGGCGGGCATCGTCACCAGCCAGGAGGCCATCGGCTACGGCAAGGATCTGGGCCTGTTGGAGCTGCTCTACCGCTTTGGACTGCGGGTACAGCAGCTCTCCTACAACAACCAGAACCTCATCGGCGCCGGCTGCATGGAGCCCAACGGCGGCGCCGGCCTGTCCGTATTCGGGCAAAAGTTTGTCGCCAAATGCAACGAGTTGGGCATTGTGGTAGACACCGGCCACTGCGGCTACAATACCACCATGGACGCCTGCAAATACAGCAAGGCCCCTGTGATCGCCACTCACACGGGGGTGGAAAAGGTCTTCTTCCATGCCCGCTGCAAGAGTGACGACGAGATCCGCGCCATCGCCGATACCGGCGGCGTCGTCGGTATCTTTGCCATGCCCTGGTTCTCCGCCGAGGATCCGGACAACACCACTGTGGATCACGTCATTGATCACATCCAGTATGTGGCCGACCTTGTGGGCGTCGACCACGTGGGCATCGGCACCGACTGGCCCATGCCGCAGACCAAGTGGATCGCTACTACCTTTAAGAAATATGTCGCCCCCACTATTGGCTTTGCCCCCGGCAACGGCCCATCCACTGAATGGGTCCACGGGCTGAAGGACTACCGTTCCTTTATCAACGTCACCCGGGGCCTGGTGGCCCGGGGCTACTCCGACACGGACATTCAGAAGATCCTGGGGGAGAACTGGCTACGGGTCTTCCAGCAGGTCTGGAAATAATAGAGGGCTTTTGGGCCCTGCCGTTCGTTATCAAGGGCGCTTCACCGCTTTTTGATATATTTTTACTCGGTCGTACCTGACCCCATTCAAAAAGGAGGATGTTTTATGAAAAAACTTGTATCTCTCGCCCTGGCTACCGCCATGACGATGAGCCTGCTGGCCGCCTGCGGCGGCGACAGCGGCTCCAAAGCCACCCCTGACCCCAGCGTTCCCAACCAGCAGGGCGGCAGCAACGCCATCACTGTGGTGCTGCAAACCGTGGGCAACAATATGGATCCCTGCTTTGCCAACGCCATCACTACTACCACCATCACCGACCACATCTACGACTGCCTCGTCAACTGCGGCCTGGACTTCTCCCTCCAACCCGGCGTCATTACCTCCTGGGAGCAGCCTGACGAGCTGACCTACAAGCTCACCGTAGGCGACGGCTTTGTGTTCCAGAACGGCGATCCTCTGGACGCCGGGGACGTGGTGTTCTCCCTGGAGCGCCTGGAAGACATTCCCCAGGCCGCCGATCTCTATGCCCGCCTGGCCAGCGTTTCCGCCGAGGGTAGCGTGGTGACCGTCGTCCTCAAGGAGGCCGATAACGGCTTCCTCCGCGAACTGGCCGAGATCCCCGCCATGAGCAAGGATTACTGCGAAGAGGTGGGCGACGCCTACGCCAACGCCCCCATGGGCACCGGCCCTTACCAGATGTCTGAGTACATTCCCGGCGAGAAGGCCGTGCTCACCGCCTGGGCCGACTATCCCGGCGGCAAGGCTTCCATTGACACCATCACCTTCAAGGCCATTGAGGAGGCCTCTGCCGCCTATATCGCCCTGGAGTCCGGCGACGCCGACTTTTCCGATGTGGACGCTCCCGACTACTCCCGGGCCCAGAGCAATGATAAGCTGACCTTTACGCAGGTGGACAGCGCTTACACCGCCTTTGTCTCCATGAACACTCAGGCCGCCCCCTTTGACAATGCCAACGTCCGCAAGGCCATGGCTTACGCTTTCAATACCGAGGGCTACCTCAGCGTCAAGGGCGACAACTACATCGCCATCGACTCCATGTTCCCCATGGTCAGCGAATACCACTATACTCCCGACAACGCCATCACCTACGATCTGGACATGGCCAAGGAGCTACTGGCAGTCGAGGGCTACAACGAGAACAATCCCCTGACCTTCACCATTTCCGGCTACAGCAGCAACGACGTGGTCATGCAGGCCTATCAGGCCGACCTGAAGTCCATCGGCGTCCAGGTGGATCTGGTGACCCAGGAGTTCGGTGTGTTCCTGGACAACATGGCCAGCATGAACTTCCAGATGCTTACCGGCGGCTGGGGCGACACCACCGGCAATCCCCTGACTGCCGCTGAGTGCTACTGGTCCGGAAGCTTCGGCGCTCAAAACATCTCCTTCTATGAGAACGCCATGTGCGACGAGCTCTATAACACCGCCAAAGCCTCCAACGACCCCGCCAAGGTCATGGACGCCTGCCACCAGATCCAGGAGATCGCCTGGGAGGACGTCCCCATGTTCCCCACCTTTGGCCGCTCCGACGGTTACGCCTACAACAAGGATCTGACCGGCGTGGTCATCTACCCCAGCGGCATCGTCTCCTTCCGCGAGGCCAAGCTGGGCTGACCTCCGGCCCTCCCATGTTTTGATATACGCAGCGCATCAAAGGGGCGAAAGCCCCTTTGATGCCATACACGCTTTCTGTAAGGAGTAACGCCATGATCAAGTATATCCTCAAAAGGATCCTGCAGATCATCCCCGTCCTTATTGGCGTTTCCGCGATCGTTTTCCTCATGCTCAGCTTCAGCCCGGGAGAGCCCGCGCGTCTTGCCCTGGGCATGAACGCCAAACCGGAGCAGATCGAGGCGTTCAACCGGGAAAATGGATTGGACCAGCCTGTGGCGATCCAGTACGTCAACTATATGAAGGGACTTGTCACCGGCGACCTGGGGACTTCCTATACCACCAAGCAACGGGTTTCCAGTATGATCGCCATTCGTCTGCCCGCCACCTGCATCCTGGCCTTTGGCTCTCTCATCCTGACCTATCTGGTGGCCATACCATTGGGCATCCTATTAGCCGTCAAACAAAACACCTGGTTTGACGATCTTTACCGCGTGGCGGCGCTGATCGCCTCCTCCATTCCCGCTTTTTGGCTGGGGCTGCTGCTGATGCTGCTCTTTTCCGTTAAGCTGGGGCTTTTGCCAAGCAACGGCTTTGATACGCCCATGCATTGGATCCTACCCCTATTGTGCTCCTGCTTCGGCACCTGGGCGGGCTCCTCCCGCTATATCCGCGCCATGGTGCTGGACACCATCCGCCAGGACTACGTCCGCACCGCCAGGGCCAAGGGCACGCCGGAGAGGCAGGTGCTGTTCCGCCATGCCTTTAAAAACGCTCTGCTGCCCCTTATCACCTCCATCGGCTTCTCCATCGGCAACTTTTTCGGCGGCTCCATCGTCATCGAGCAGGTCTTCGGCATCAACGGCATGGGACGGATGATGCTCAACGCCCTGCGCGAAAAAGATATCCCCACCGTTATGGCGGGAGTTATCATCACCGCTATTATGATCGCCCTGGGCAACCTGATAGCTGACCTGCTGTACGGCGTAGTCGATCCCCGTATCCGGGCGGTCTACAGCTCCGGTGGCCCCAAAAAGGTCAAGAAAAAGGAGGCGGCGGCCGCATGAGTGAAAAAAGAGACCCCACCCAGGAGATCGTCCGCCGGCAAAAGCGCTCCCTCTGGAGCGACGCCTGGCTTCGGATGCGCCGCAGCCACACCGCCGTCATCGGTATGATCCTCTTTCTTCTGATCCTCGTAGTCTGCTTCAGCGCCCCGCTTTACAGCAACTATGAGACCCAGGTCATCAACAGCGATCTGTCCATGGTGCGCAAGTTCCCCATCGAGGGCCATCTTCTGGGGACGGACGAGCTGGGCCGTGATCTTTTGCTGCGTATCATCTGGGGCGGCCGCACCTCCATCACCATCGCCCTGGCCGCTACGGTCATCTCCTCGGTGCTGGGCATTATTTTTGGCGCCATCCCCGCCTATTACGGCGGCGCCACCGACAGCATCATCATGCGCACCCTGGATGTTTTTATGGCCATCCCCTCCATGCTGCTGATGATCACTCTGGTAAACATTATGAAGCCCACCACCTTCAATCTCATTATGGCCATGTCCATCAGCGGCGTTCCCAGCATCGCCCGCATCGTCCGGGGGCAGATGCTCTCCGTTATGCGCAATGAATATGTAGAGGCCGTCCGGGGCATGGGGGCCAGCGGCTTCCGCATCGTGGTCAAGCATGTGCTCCCCAATGCCATCAGCCCCCTGATCTCCCAGATCGTCTCCTCTGTGGCGGGCGAGATCACCATGATCTCCACCCTGTCCTACATCGGTCTCGGCGTACAGCAGCCCGCCCCCGAGTGGGGCTCCATGTTGGCCGCCGGACAGCAGTTTATCCGGGACCAGCCCTATCTGACCATCTTCCCCGGCCTGGCCATCGTCATCACAATCATCTCCCTTACCCTGATGGGCGACGGTCTGCGGGACGCGCTGGACCCCCGCATGAAGCGCTGAGAAGGAGGGACATGTTATGGAAGAGAAAAAGCTCCTTGAGATCAAGGATCTTGTCATCAAGTTTTACACCGACGACGGCGTGATTGAGGCGGTCAACGGCATCAGCCTGTCCCTGGAAAGCGGAGAGACCCTGGGCCTTGTGGGAGAGACCGGCGCAGGCAAGACCACCCTGGCCCTGGCCATCATGGGTCTGGTGGCCTGCCCTCCCGGTAGGATCGAGGGCGGCACCATCACCCTTGACGGCAAGAATCTCTCCACGCTGAGCAAGCGTGAGTACCGGGAGCTGCGGGGCAAGGAGATCTCCATGATCTTCCAGGACCCCATGACCGCTCTAAACCCCACCATGACGGTGGCCGACCAGATCGCCGAGGCCATCCGCAATCACAAGCGGATCACCAAGCACGAGGCCAAGCTGGAGGCCATTCAGATGCTGGAGACGGTCCGGATCCCCGCCGAACGGGCCTTCGAGTATCCCCATCAGTTCTCCGGCGGCATGAAGCAGCGGGTGGTCATCGCCATGGCCCTGGCCTGCAACCCTAAGCTGCTCATCGCCGACGAGCCCACCACCGCCCTGGACGTGACCATCCAGGCCCAGGTGCTGAGCCTGATGAAGGACCTGAAGGAGACCTACGGGACCTCTATGATCATGATCACCCACGACCTAGGTATCGTGTCCGAGGTCTGCGATAAGGTGGCCATC
>CATJWI010000109.1 GCA_949744075.1 uncultured Eubacteriales bacterium
GAGCCCATCTGTTTCAGGACGGCGGTGAGTTCTCCCTTCTTGCCCAGGTATTTGACCCGGAGGGCGTCCAGATCCGCTGCAGCCTGGGTGCTCTCCAGGGCCGCCAGGGCCTCTGCCCTGATTTTCGATAGCTGTTCTCTCATGCTCTAAACTCCTTTGTTGGAATGTGATCGATGCGTTAATATGGGAAAATAAAAAACCTTTCCTCCCCATAGAACTGGGGACGAAAGGCTGCCCTTCCGCGGTACCACCCGCATTTGCGCTGATGCGCACACTCGTTGCCCTGATAACGGAGGACTCCCGTCCGCGTCTTTCCCCGCGGCGGCTCCCAGGCGAACCAAGCGACACGCTCCGGGCCGGCTTTCAGCCGGTGACCAGCCCTCTCTAAAGGAACGCAAGCACGCTATTTTCCTGTTCCAAGCCTTATTGCTACCGTCCTTTATACCACAAAAATGGTTGAATTGCAAGAGGAAAGTGCCTATAATGAAGAAGAATTGAAAAGAATGGGGGGACCTGAGATGGAGAAGTACCCGGTACTGAAGATGGAAAAACCGCATCTGCCCAGACGGCGGCGGGAGGCCCATAAAAGAGAATTTGGTAAAGTGTTTATCCTTGCGGGCAGCAAAGGATACACGGGTGCGCCCTGCATGGCAGCCGGGGCGGCAGTTCGGGGCGGCGCGGGGTTGGTTACGGTGGCGGTACGGCCGGATATCTACCCCGTTGTGGCGGCAAAGTGCTGTAATGAGGCGATGGTATGGCCCATCTCTGATTCTTACGAGGACCTGCTGGAAAAGGCGAGAGGGGCGGATATTGTTCTCATCGGCCCGGGCATTGGCCAGAGCAGATGGATAGAGCGGCGGGTGCTAAGGCTGTTAAGTGATCTACCTTGTCCTGTGATTTTGGACGCAGATGGTCTAAATATCCTTTCCCGTCATATAGATGTGTTGGACAAACGGGAGGCGTCCACCATTCTGACGCCCCACGAGGGAGAATTTGCCCGGCTGGCTGGCTGTTCCCTGCCTGTTTGTGACCGGACTGCCGAGGCGCTGGATTTTGCGCAGAGGCATGGCTGCACACTGGTGTTGAAGGGGCACAAAACGGTCACAGCAACTGCCGGGGGTCGGTGCATAGTGAATACCACAGGAAATCCCGGCATGGCCCAAGGGGGCAGCGGGGATGCCCTGGCGGGACTGATGGCGGCTGTCTGCGGGCAGAGGCTGGAGGAGGCCGTACCCACCGCTGTGTGGCTCCACGGCCGGGCCGGAGACCTGGCGGCGAAAGAAAAGGGAGAGCGGGGCATGACGGTGGGTGACCTGATCGAGGCCATCCCCTATGCGATCAAGGAGTGTGAGGAGGAATAGAGCGTGCGCAAACGCCTTTGCGCACTAATGATGACCCTTATTTTACCTCTGACCGCCTGCGGCGGCTCGAAGGGGGAAAATGAGGCGGAGGAGACACTGGCGAGGGTCCGAAACCGGTATTTGGAGTTGACTACCTGCTCGGGGCATGGGGAACTGACTGCGGATTATGGCCAGCGTGTCTATACTTACGGGATCGATTTCAGCTGGCAGAAAGAGGGAGAGACCCTGTTGGTCCTCACCGCGCCGGAAAATGTGGCAGGGGCCTCCGCCCACATTGCCGCCGGTGAGACCGCCTTGGAATTTGACGGAGTCATGCTGGAGACCGGGCCCTTGAATGGAGAGGGGCTGGCCCCCATCGACGCGATTCCGGCGCTGCTCTCCTATGCAAGGGAAGGCTTCGTGGCGGAGTGCGTTATGGAGGAGGCGGAGGGGACCAAGCTTTTTCACATGATCTGCCGGGACCCAGAGGCTCAGCCGGGGGAGGGAACAGAGGCGGAGCTCTGGTTCCAGGCGGAGACGCTGGAGCTTCTCCGCGGGGAGATCAGCAGTCAAGGGGAGACTGTGATCCAATGTGACATATCGGGGTTCTCCATGGAATTTTCTCAGACAGGGTAATGAAGATCCCCTGGTGCCGTTTCGGCACCAGGGGATCTTGTCAGCTGTCCAAAACTTCTTTAAAATCGGCGCAGTAGTTGGGGCGGCTCGGGTCCAGGACCACAGGTAGCTTTTGGGCGGAATACCGCTTGTCCAGTTCCTCCATACCGTATTTCAGCTTATATTCGATCTCCTCCTTGTAGGCAGGGATCAGCAGACAGAAATTGATCCGGGAGCCGTCCTTGGTCTCCAAGGGACCTACCACAGACAGTGTGCTCAGAACAGCGCCGCCAAACCCGACGCTGTCGTCCAGCGGGGCGTAGTCGGGGCCATTGGGGATGGTATGGCCCCAGCCCAGCCAGGTATGGAACTGGTGGGGGAACCGGGCCAGGAACTTCATGAGCCCCAGAGGCCAATAGCTGGAGGAGGGCATATCCCTGTTGGTGAGCTGCCCGTCTCCCACATTCCAATTGGAGGGAAGAAGCATGTACAGCTCCAGCCGTTCCAGGTTTTTTCGGGTCTCGGGAGGGATGTCGTCGGGCAGGGTCATAGGAAGGTCACTCATGCCGGTGGTGTAGACCACATAGTAATCTGCCTGGGGAGTAGGACGCATGATGTGCAGGTCAATGTGGACCAACTCGGAGATTAGCTCATGGTTGACAAAGCTGCCCCGGCCGGGAAAGATCTTTTCAAAATGAGCCTCGATCTCCGCCATGTAGAGGTTGCTGGTTTCGGGCGGCTGAAAGCCCTTCTGCTCCGGGGGGGCGTAACGGTAGATGGCAGAGCCCCCAGGGGAGACCTCCTGCTTTTTGCCAAACAGCTTATCCAGAAAACCCATGGAAATACCTCCTGTTTTACCGGGATAGCTCCATTATAAAGAAGGGGTGCTGCGGCTGTCAAGGGGAGAATCCCTTGACCTTCCATCGTCCTTGGGATAAAATAAGACCGTATTTTAGAGAAAAGAAGGGGACGGTATGGACACAGCAAAGCGCCGTACTTGGGCGGAGATCGATCTGAACGCATTGGAGCACAATTATCATACTCTTCGCTGCATGCTGCCGGAAGGGTGTAAGCTACTGGCACCAGTAAAGGCTGACGCCTATGGACACGGGGCGGTGCCGGTGTCAAAAAAGCTGGAAACGCTGGGGATCGACTATCTGGCAGTGGCCTGCATCGATGAGGGATTGGAGCTGCGCCGGGCAGGGGTGAAGGTCCCTATCCTGATCTTGGGATACACCGATCCCATATGGGCTCAGGAGCTGATGGACAATGACCTGACCCAGGGGGTGTTCGACGAGGAGACGGCTCAACGCCTTTCTTTGGCGGCGGTAAAAGCGGGGAAGAGAATCACTGTCCATATGAAGGCCGACACGGGGATGTCCCGGCTGGGGCTGATGTGCGATGAGGGGGAATTGGAGGAGACCCTGGAGACCATGGCCCGAATGTATGCCCTGCCCGGCCTTTGGTGGGAAGGTATTTTTACCCATTTTTCTCATGCCGACGGAAGTGAGGAATACACCATGCTCCAGTTTACCCGCTTTCTGGACCTGTTGGACAGGCTGAAGGAGAAAGGGGTCACCTTTGAAATTCGGCATTGCGCGGCCAGTGCCGCTGTGTTAAACTATCCCTGTACCTATTTGGACATGGTTCGGCCGGGGATCTCCTTTTACGGTCATTATCCTGATCCCGCATGCGAGGGGCTGGACGGTCCAGGGCTGGAGTCGCTGATGACGCTGAAAAGCAAAGTGATCTCGGTAAAGACAGTGCCGGCGGGCACGGCGGTGAGCTATGGAAGGACTCACACCGTGGGCCGGGAGACCCAACTGGCGGTGTTGGCCATCGGCTATGGCGACGGCCTGCCTCGAAGCTGTTCAGACAAGCTGTGGGTATGGCTGAGGGGAGGCTATGCCAAGGTGGTGGGCCGGATCTGCATGGACCAGTGTATGGTGGACGTGACCGACCTGCCTGGGGTGAAGCCGGGGGATGTGGCGGAGATCTACGGCCCCCATGTCCCGGTAGAAGATGCCGCCGCATTGGCGGGGACAATCCAATATGAGCTGCTCTGCAATGTGAACAAGCGGGTGAGCCGGGTCTATGTGGACTGACACCATCTCCCGCCAGTCTGCGTAAAATGGCCCGGGGAGGCCAACGCCGGATGGCGGGCGAGGACCTGGATTTTCGGGAAGAAGCCGAAGAGATGGGTATAAATCCCGCCGCCCCGTGGGAAAATCATAGTGACCGTTGAAGCCGGGGAAAGCTCCGGTGACAGCGGTGACTTTGAACCGCGGAGAGTGAGCCTTGTGGACAGCAGCGTGAAACGTGGAGATATTTTTTATGCCGACCTGAGCCCGGTGGTGGGCAGCGAGCAGGGGGGCGTGCGCCCTGTATTGATCATCCAGAACGATACAGGCAACCGACATAGCCCGACCGTGATCGCCGCCGCCATTACTTCCCAGACCGGCAAGGCCCGCCTGCCGACCCACATTGACCTTTCAGCCAATACCTATGGTCTGCCCAAGGACTCTGTGGTGCTGTTGGAGCAGATCCGGACCTTGGACAAAAAGCGGCTGAGAGAGTATATGGGCCGGTTGGACGAGGAGCAGATGCAAAAGGTGGACGGAGCCATTGCGGTGAGCTTTGGCCTCCGGCCCCGGCAATTGGTTTGATTGCAGGCGGCGGGGAGGGGCTTCTGCCAGGGGCGGAGCCGCCCCGGCCGCCGATAGACCAAAATACATAGGAGGAAGGCTATGAAGCGGAGCAAATGGACCACCCGCCTGACCTGCGGAGCACTGATACTGGTCACCATCACAGGGGCGGCGGTGGCCGCCGGTAGTCAGGGCAGCCAGTCCGACCCGTTGGTGACCTTGAGCTATCTGAATGAGAAGGTGGTGCCTGATATCCTCAAGCAGGTGGACGAGCATATCAGGCAAAAGAGCGAGGAACTGGAGAAAAAGCTCCAGGACCAGGGGCCTGTGGGATTTGTGGCAGTGGAGGCGGAAGCGGGGAAGACCATGACCCTGTCCGCCGGGACCCAGCTGCTTCTCCGCAGAGGGGCTGCCAGCGGCGACGGACTGGTGGACACCACCGCCGGTCAACTGGTCACCGGACCCTTGAGCGCCAACCATCTCTACATAGCGGCGGGCGAGGGGCAGACGGTGACTGTTTCCGAGAAAGCGGCTTTCATGGTCATGGGAAGCTACACGGTCAAATAAGCAAAAAAGCTCCCCGGCGAGAAAACTCGCCGGGGAGCTTTTATTGCGGCTTTACAGGAAACGGATGACGCGGTACATCAAAAAGAAGTGGCAGACGCTTCCGGCCAGGATGAACAGGTGGAACACCTCGTGACAGCCAAAGCGAGGATTGTTCCGGCCGGGCCATTTGACAGCGTAAAGAATACCGCCCACCGTATAGAAAAGCCCGCCCAGCACCAGCCAGAAAAAGCCAGCCGGGGAAAGGACATGGGACAGTGGATAAAGGGCGAAAAGGGCCAGCCAGCCCATGACCAGGTAGACCCCCGAGGTGAGCCACCTGGGAGAGGAGATCCACAGTAAGGACAGGCAGCAGGAGGCGAGGGCCATAGCCCAGATCACGCCGAAAATGGCCCAACCCCAGGCCCCCTGAGTCCGCAGTGCTGTGAGACAGATGGGAGTATAACTGCCTGCGATCAGGAGAGCGATGGAGCAGTGGTCATACTTCCGCAGAGCCAGCCGTCCGGCCACAGAGGTATTCAGGCAGTGATAAAGAGTGCTAGCGGTGTAGAGGCCAATCATGGAACAGCCATAGACGGCAAAGGGGACCAGATGCCATCGGTCCAGTCCCATCGACACAGAGCAGACCAGCAGCAAAACGGTACCCAGCAGGGATAACACGGCCCCGATCCCATGGGTGATGGCCGACCAGGGCCGAAGCCCATCATAGGGGTCCCGGTTTTTCTCCCCGTGGAGCGTGTGGGGAGAAGGGGAAACGGGGCGATAAATGGCGTTGGTATACTCCATATGATTCACCTGCTTTTCTATTATCAATATTAGTATATCACAGAGCTGAGATAAAATCAATAAAAATATATAATATAATTATTAAAATTATATTTCGGGAACCACATAGGACAACGCTTCCTTTGCATAGCTTGGGAACAGAGCTGAAAAAGAGTGAGGGGGCATTGTTGTGGAAGAAGAGATCTCTTGTGCAACCAGCTATCGGGCGGAGGGGCCCTACCCGGAGGTCCGGGCGGGAGAGCGGAATCGGAGGTATGGCCAGGCCATGCTGTCTAATGTGGGAGGAAGCGTATCGGAGATGGGGGCGGTGGCCCGGTATTTGTACGGACACTTTACCCAGGGGGGGCGGCCGGAGGTGGCCGAGTGCTTAGAGCGGATCGCCATTGTGGAGATGGGGCACCTGGATATCTTTGCCCGGCTGGCCCGCCAATTGGGGGAGGACCCCCGCCTGTGGACACCCTTCCGGGGCGGCAGGCGGTACTGGACGCCGGAGTATCTGCGCTATCCCCAGGGCCTGGCCCAGCTGCTGCGCTATGCCATTGAGGAAGAGAAGAGCACCATTCAGAAGTATAACCAGCAGGCCCTTTGGATCAAGGATGAGAACATCGTAGCCAATCTGCGGCGGATCATTGAGGACGAGAGAGTCCATATCGAGGTGCTGAGCTCCTTGCTGGAGAGCTACTGTATTTGCCCCGACGCTTAGGATTTTGACTTGGGCTTGCAGATCAAGGCGATGAGATAGCCGAAGAAGATGGAGGCGGTAATGCCGGCCGAGGCGGCTGTGACGCCTCCGGAGAGGGCCCCTAACAGTCCCTTTTCCGCCACCGCCTTTTGGACGCCTTTGGCCAGCAAGAAGCCAAAGCCGGTGAGGGGGACGGTGGCTCCCGCCCCTCCAAATTCGACTACATACTTATAGAGCCCAAGCCCTCCCAGAACGACTCCGGAGACCACATAGGTCACCAGGATGCGGGCGGGGGTCAAGGGTGTTTTGTCGATTAGGATCTGGCCGATCAGGCAGAGGATGCCTCCGCATAAAAAGGCATTCAGGTATTCCATAAAAACACATCCTTATGAGTGAAAAGTAAAAAAGGCCGGGCCTGTCGGCCTTCATTTTGTCATGCTGATGGCCACCGCGTGACAGATGCAGGGAATGGACTCTCCCTGCTGAGTAGAGGTGGGGGAGAGAAGGGCGCCGGTGGGACAGAAGAGGATATGGCTCCACTGCCCCGCCCGCATACCGTTGAGAAGGTAGCCGGTCAGCACGGCGGCGGAGCACCCGCAGCCGGAACCGCCGCAGTGGACGTCTTGGGTCTTGGGGTCAAAGATCAGAACGCCGCAGTCATCATAGTTGGGCAGCTCGATGCCGTCCTGCTGAAAAAAGTCCAGGATGATCTCTTTGCCCAGCACTCCCAGGTCTCCCGTGACGATGAGGTCGTAAAAAGAGGGCTGCCGTCCAGTGTCCTTGAAGTGGGCGGTAAGGGTGTCATAAGCGGCGGGGGCCATGGCAGCGCCCATGTTGTTGGCGTCCTTGATGCCCTTGTCCACTACCTTGCCGGTGGTGATGTGGGTCACGTAGGGGCCGGGGCCTGTTTTCGCCAAAATGACGGCCCCGGAGCCGGTCACAGTCCACTGGGCGGTGGGAGTCCTCTGGCCACCATATTCCAATGGGGTACGGTATTGCCGCTCAGCGGAGCAAAAATGGGAGGAGGTGACCGCCCCGGCAAATTGGGCGAAGCCGCCATCGATGGTCATGGCGGCCAGAGAGAGGGCCTCCCCCATGGTAGAGCAGGCGCCATAGAGGCCGAAGAAGGGTACGTCCTGGCCCCGGACGGCAAAGCCGGAGCCGATGCACTGGTTCAGAAGATCCCCGGCAAAGAGGTAGTCCAGGTTAGAGGCCGCCTGACCGGCCTTATCCAAGGCGGAGGCCAGGGCCATTTTTTGCATGGCGGTCTCCGCCTTTTCCCAGGTCTTTTCCCCAAAGGTGTCGTCCTGCTCGATGTGGTCGAAGCTGTTGGCAAGGGGGCCGTCCCCTTCCTTTTTTCCCACCACGTTGGCGTGGCCGATGATGGCGGGGGGATCGGCCAGGGCCACCGTTTGACGCCCCAACTTTTTGGTCGGCATACTATCACCTGTGCTTTCTGTGAAGATGACGATAGTTTGAGCGGATGGAGAAGAAAATAACCGACTTTCCGGTAATTTTTCGTCATCCAGGCCGTTTACAGGGGAGACAAGCTGTGTTACACTAAAGAAAATAGAAAAACAGGTGATAGACATGGTGCAGAAAGCCAGAAAAGAGGATCTGGAAGAGATCCTGCGGGTATACCGGACAGCCAAGGAATACATGGTAAGGAGCGGAAATCCCACCCAGTGGGAGGAGGGTTATCCGGACTGCAAGCTGGGGGAGGACATCCAAAAGGGACAGCTCTATGTGATCCGCGGAGAGAATGGGGTCATCCACGCCGCCTTTGCCTTTATCATCGGAGAGGAGAGAGACTATCAGGTGATCGAGGAGGGGGCATGGCGTAGCAGTGCGCCCTATGGGACCATTCACCGCATTGGCAGCGACGGGATGAGGAAAGGCTCGTTCTCTGAGTGCCTGAACTTTTGTAAAGGGCTGATCTCTCACATCAGGATCGACACCCATCACGACAATCGGACCATGCAGCATCTGATCGAAAAGCATGGCTTTGTCCGCTGCGGCATTATCCACATTTATGACGGCTCACCGCGGATCGCCTACGAATATTTGGGGGAGGAAGGGCAATGACCAAGCGGGACAAGCTGTATCTGGCGGGCTTTCTGACGCTGGCGGTCCTGTTGATCGCTGACCTTTATCAGACTAACCAACTGTCGGAGCAGATGGCACGGTTGAGCGGACAGCAACAGAGGGCGCTGCAGGAGGAAATAGGGCGTGTGCAGCAGAGCGTGAAGATTGAGCTGGATCGATTTCGGGAGGAAAACAGCGCTCTTTTGACCAAAGAGACAGAGGCAGTCTACCGGGACGGGGCGCTGCAGCTCACCGCCAGATTTTGTCCCAGGGAGATGGCGCCAGGGACTACTGCTGAGGTGGAGTTTTGGGCAGAGGGAGAACAGGTGAGCGTCCCCGCGCTTTTGGACGGGGAGGGGATATTTACCGCGCGGACAGAGTTTCCCTTGAAGCGGGAGATAGAGGCCCGGGCGCTGTTCACCTTCCCCGACAGGACTCAGCGGTGGGAGGAGTTGCCGGTCATCTGGCCTCAGATCATAGATGGATTGCGGTATAGCTCGGAATGGGAGAGCCGGGAGGACGGAGAATATCTGAAATTCTGCATCTATACGGATAGTGCTGAGCTGGAGGTGGAAGATCTGGCCGGCCAGCTTCAGGATGTGGAGATGACGATGTACTCCGATTTCGGAGAGAAGCGGCTTCCAGTCCTGCAAAAGGATGATTCAGATTTTTGGCGGGAGCGGGGATTGGATAACTCTCTCATGGCCTTTGAAACCGATGTATCCGACCTGGGCCAGGAGAATATCCAGCAGACTACGGCGACGGTGCATTTCTCCAGCGGCCTGACCTTCTATGCGGAGGATGTGGCCAGCATGACCTGGAAGGACGGCCGGATAAGCTCGGGCAGCAGCGGCGACGCCACTTTGGAGCTGCAATGGCCCAATTGATGATACCTTAGAAAATGGAGCGTATCCCTATGGAAGAACCGAAGCGTACATTAGCCTATTTATGTCCCAAGTGTAAGCAGACCGTGGTGGTGGAGCAGACCGTGTTCCGCCTAGCCGCCGCCCCCAGCAAGTTACCCTGTCCCTGCGGCGGTTCGGCGCTGCAGGTGGAGATGGAAGCCGACCACGTGGACCTGACGGTACCCTGCCTCTATTGCGGGGAGGACCACCATGTCCGATGTCCGGCCCATGCCTTTCTCCATGAGAAGGCGCTGGCCTTTTCCTGTAAAGCAACTGGACTTGACTGCCTTTATGTAGGGGAGGAAGGACCGGTGTTTCGGGCAGTGCGCCGGCTGGAGGAGGCTGCGGCCCAGATGGGGGAAAAGGCGGATGGAGAGACCAGCTTCCTCAATGAGACCATTATGACGGAGGTGCTGGGGGAACTGAAGGACATCGCTGGCAGAGGAGGGATATCCTGTGCCTGCGGGTCAAAGGACTATAAAGTGAAAGTACATTACAGTTCGGTGGAATTGGAGTGTGCCCACTGTGGAGCCAGATTGCGGCTACCCGCGGCAACGGGAGAAGACCTGGAAGACCTGTGCTGTCAATATACCCTGACTATTGGGGGAAAGGGGGAGCGGTGATGGGAACCTTTTTTGAGACAACAGCCCATGTGGGGGCGGGAGACGCGGGACCCTATCTCCAATGCCGGCCCTCTGGGGTGCTGAACCTTCTTCAAGAGGCGGCGACTGAGGCGGCCTGCGCATTCCATGCCTCGGGACCTGAAATGCTGGAAAAATACCACGCGCTTTGGATGGTGACCCGGATGTGGTATCGGCTGGACCGGCCCCTTCTGTGGAACGAGGAGGTGACCATCCGCACCTGGCACCGGGCGGACCGGGGTGCCATGCTATACCGGGACTTTGACCTCTACGTGAACGGGGCCCCGGTGGGAGAAGCGGTGAGCGCGTGGGTGCTGGTAGACGTTGAGAGCCGGAAGCTCCTGAAGCTATCCACAGTGGAGAACGTGATGAAGAGTGGCGGAGAGGAGCTGTGTAAGGAACGAAAGCTCACCAAGGTCCGTATGCCTCAGGATATGACCCTTGTGGAGGAGCGGCGGTTCCATTACAGCGATATCGACTGCAACGGCCATGTGAATAACGTTCGCTATGCGGACCTGGCCGCCGATGCGGTGGGCCTGGAGAAGGTTTTGGCCGATCATTTTGTCTCCTCGGTCCAGATCGGCTACCTAAAAGAATGTATGGCGGGAGAGAGTTTGCAAATCTATGTGGGCAGCCAGGGACAGGAACGGTTTGTCCATGGCGTGGCGGAAAAAGGGGACAGCCGCTTTGACGCCATTTTGACCCTTGACAATTGGAGCAAGGAAGATTAAAATAGATAAAATTTTACATGTGAAAAGGAGATGCCGTATGGTCAATTCTGACGTTGCCCAGAAATTTTTGAAACAGGGCCTTACCTTTGATGATGTACTGCTCATTCCCGCTGAGAGCAATGTGCTCCCGGCAGATATCGATCTTCATACCCACCTGACCAAGAAGATCGTGCTCAATATCCCTCTGATGAGTGCGGCCATGGATACGGTCACCGAGTCCCGGATGGCCATTGCAATCGCCCGGGAGGGTGGCATCGGTATCATTCATAAAAATATGTCCATCGGCCAGCAGGCCGAGCAGGTGGACATGGTCAAGCGGAGCGAGAACGGGGTCATCACCAACCCCTTCTGGCTGGCCCCCGGCCACACCCTGGAGGAGGCCAACGAGCTGTGTGCCAAATATAAGATCTCCGGCGTGCCCATCTGTGAAAACGGTAAGCTCATCGGCATCATCACCAACCGGGACATGAAGTTTGAGACCGATATGTCCAAGCTCATTGACAATGTGATGACCAAGGAGAACCTGGTCACCGCCCCCGAGGGCACCACCCTGGCCGAGGCCAAGGAGATCCTCCGCAAGCACAAGGTGGAGAAGTTGCCCATTGTGGATAGCGAGTTCCGTCTCAAGGGCCTTATCACCATCAAGGACATCGAAAAGGCCCAGGTTTACCCCAACTCCGCCCGGGACGAGAAGGGCCGGCTTCTGGTGGGCGCTGCCATCGGCGTCACCAGTGATATGCTGGACCGGGTCCGGGCCTTGGTGGAGGTGGGCGCCGACGTGCTGGTGCTGGATTCCGCCCACGGCCACAGCCACAATATCATCGAGGGAGTCAAGCGGGTGAAGGCCCTCTATCCCGACGTGCAGCTGGTGGCGGGCAATGTGGCCACTGCCGAGGCTACCCGGGCTCTTATCGAAGCGGGTGCCGACTGTGTAAAGATCGGCATCGGTCCCGGCTCCATTTGTACCACCCGTGTGGTGGCCGGTATCGGCGTGCCCCAGATCACTGCTGTCTATAACGCTGCATGCGTGGCAAAGGAGTACGGGGTGCCTATCATTGCCGACGGCGGTGTGAAGTATTCCGGCGACATCGCCAAGGCCATCGCGGCGGGCGGCGACGTGGTCATGCTGGGCTCCCTGCTGGCTGGCTGTGAGGAGTCCCCCGGAGACACCGAGGTCTACCAGGGCCGCCAGTTCAAGGTCTACCGGGGCATGGGGTCTCTGGGTGCCATGGCCAAGGGCTCCAAGGATCGGTATTTCCAGGAGAACAACAAGAAACTGGTTCCCGAAGGCGTGGAGGGTCGGGTACCCTACAAGGGAGTAGCCAGCGAGACCATTTACCAGATGATGGGCGGACTCCGGGCTGGTATGGGCTACTGTGGCTGCGGGACCATTACCGAGCTCCAGGAGAAGGCCCAGTTTATGCAGATCACCGCAGCCGGCCTGAAGGAGAGCCACCCCCACGACATCTATATCACCCGTGAGGCGCCTAACTATACGGTCAATCCCCAGTAAAGGAGTGGCTGAGGATGAAAGTGATCGACCTGACCCACACCATCCGGGAGGACATGCCGGTTTACCCGGGAACGGACACACCGAAGTTTATTCCTGCCAACAGCTACGAGAAGGATGGGTTCAAAGAGACCCTGCTGCAAATGTATACCCATACCGGCACCCATATGGACCCGCCGGCCCATCTGTACGCGGACGGGAAGACCCTGGACCGGTTCCCGGCGGAGCAGTTCATTGGCAAGGCGTTGGTGGTCGACTGCAGCCGACTGGTTGAGGGCGAGGCGATCACCATGGATCTGGTGCGGAACTATGGGGAGAAAGCGGACAAGGCTGACTTTTTGCTCTTTTATCTGGGGTGGGACAAGCGCTGGGGGACGGAGGACTACTTTGGGGACTATCCCTGCGTGGATGAAGAGGTTTTGGACTATATCATGGCGGGGGATTATAAGGGCATCGGCTTTGATGTGATTGGCCTGGACCCCATTACAGATGTGAATTTGACACGGCACAAAAAGCTGTTCGCAAACTGTGATATGGTAAACATTGAGAATCTCAAAAATTTGGAATTGTGCGGAAACGAGCTATTCTGGTTTGGATGTTTTCCGTTGAAACTGGAAAACTGTGACGGTTCCCCCATTCGGGCGGTAGCATGGTTTGAATAAGAGAAAAAGCGGTCACTCTTCGGGAGTGGCCGCTCTTTTGCCTTTTGGCACAAATTGTGGTTTATCATCTTGCCTGTCCACCATATCTGGATTTTGTGCAATTTGCAGGTTGCAATTTGCACCTAAATTGGTTACAATATGGTAACAAAAGATTTCGAAATGGAAACAGCGAGGAGCGATGACTCTTGAAAAGACAGATCCTTTCAGGCATGCTTGCCCTGAGCCTGCTTGCGTGCCTGACTGTCCCTGCGCTTGCCGTAGAGGAGCCCGCCGGTGCAGAGGTGACGGTGAACGGAGAGCCGGTCTACTACTCTGCCGAGATCTATGACGGCACGGCCTATATCCCGTTTTATGGCGGGGTCCAAAGCCTGCGTCCCGATGCAGAGATCACGTGGGAGGAGGGGACCTTTACCGCCTCTGCCTGGGATTTCACCATGACAGTTCGTGGAGGCGATCCTTATTTAGTGATCAATGGCCGGTATTTGTATATCCCGGAGAAAGTAAAGGAGTGGCCGGACGGTACGGCCCTGGTGCCCGCCCGGACGCTGGCAACCGCCTTAGGGGCGTGGATCGACTGGACAGGGAAGGTGGAGCTCTGCTCCGGGGGCGTGCCCCTGAAATCGGAGGATATCCCCTATGACGAGGAGACTTTGGACCTGTTGGCCCGGGTCATTATGCATGAGAGCGGGAACCAGCCCCTGGAAGGCAAGATGGCGGTGGGAAATGTGATCCTGAACCGGGTCAACTACCCAGGGTTTGGGAGTACAGTAGCGGAGGTCATTTATTCCCCCAATCAGTTTCCAGGGGCTACCAACGCCACCCCCAATGTCCAGTCTGTTTTGGCGGCCCGGCTGTGTCTGGAGGGGGCCAATGTGGTGCCTGAGGCTCTTTATTTCAACGGGGTAGGCAAGTCCTGCTGGGCATCCCGGAACAAGGCCCTGATTAAGGTCATCGGGGGCCACGCCTTTTACGGCTGAGGAGGACGGCATGGAAAGGAAGTTTAATGTCTGGAAGCTGAGGAACGACCTGCGGAACTATTACGGCTCCGCCATGCTCTCCGGTATCCCTTCTCTGGCGGCCGAGGTGGAAGCTTTGGACGAGGCCGGGGAGGAAGAGGTGCTGAAAAAGGCCCGGGAAGAGGGCTTTGATCTGGGAAAATATGTAATAGAGGAGAAATGAAAAAATGGGGAGGCTCACAAAGAGCCTCCCCATTTTCTTATTGATCGTTTCGCCGCTGGGACAAGTGTTGGTAAAAACTGTTCATGGACTGAAGCTGAGCGGCTTGTTCTTCGGTTATTTCCACGCCGCCGCCCATTTGGGAGACGTAGTAATAGATCTTGGCTGTCTGCTCTACCGTCTCCATCCGATCAAAGGCGGAGAGGAAAGAAGAGCCCCAGGTCAGAGCGCCGTGGTTGGCCAGCAGGACGGCGGAATGGTCCCGGACAAAGGGGAGAACGGATTGGGGCACTTCGTCGGTGGAAAGCATGGCGAACTCCGTGACAGGCACGTCGCCAAGCCCGATCAAAAGCTCAGCCAAATACCGTTCTTTCAAGGGGCGGCGGCAAATGGAAAAGGCAGTAGCCATAGGGGGATGGGCGTGAACTACCGCCATCACGTCGGGGCGCTCCCGGTAGAGCATCCAATGCATCTTCCCCTCGGAAGAGGGATGGCGGTCACCGGAGAGGATATGCCCCTCTAAGTCGGTCTCCACCAGCATGTCGGGAGTTATCCGGCCCTTGCCCACACCGGAGGGGGTAATGAGGACGGTGCCCCGCCCGGTCCGGGCAGAGACGTTGCCGTCGTTGCTCACCACATATCCCCGGTCATAGAGGAGCCGACAAATATGGCAAATTTCCTGGCGCAGATCTGTATCCATAACCTTCTCCTTTATCTATGTTATGGGCGGTAGCCTTGGCGCCGGCGCTTTCTGGTAGCTAGGCAAAAAATCAGGACTATGGCCAGAATCAGCAGGCCGGCCGTGGCCAGCACCAGCAAGGTGGGAAGCCCCATGGGGAAGAGCAGGTGGACTGGGTTCCAGCTGGCGTGCTCCGCCTTGCTGGGATAGGGTATTGGGACGGTCTCCTGCCTTTGCAGATAGGCGGCCAGAGCGTACCAGGCCTTGAGCTCGTTGCCGTCCCTATCACGGAGGATGCGGCTTTCCAAATCGCTAATGGGGATCCCGTTCTCGTCCCTGGGGGTGACGGTGAGCAGCCCAAAAGATTTACTTTCCACAGTGCCCAGCATCTGCCCGGAGTAGAGGTCAGCTACCACCCGGTAAAGCTGGCCATCTTGTATTTCGATCTGCTGTCCAGTGCCCTCCTCCCGGAGACTGCAGCCGATGACCCGGTCCAGGAGCATTCGGTGGGGATTGTAGGTCCAGCCACACCCCGCCCCGAAAAGCTCTGCGGCGGGCATGAGCTGGGAGATGGAGGCATCCACCTCAAAGGCGTTTTTCAGGTCTTTTCCCGTGAGATAGACCGACACCAGAGGATATCCCGGCGAACCGTCGGCCCCGGAGCCCAGGGAGAGAATGTCAAAGGCATCGGAGGTGGTCACTTCCCCGGTGCGGATATGATCTCGGATGACCCCGTCGGGGGCCACAGCGAAGGCAATGGGAATATAGGCATCCCCCTCGATCTCCTGTATGGTAGAGAGATAGGCCTGGCCGATCAGATCCCCTGTTTCGGCGGTGATAAAGTCTGTCCCGCTTTGGGTCAACACCTCGTCATAGCCCAGCCCATAGCGGGCGAGATAGTTCTCCTCCACCGTGTCTTTAAATGCCTCCGCCATGGCGGACATATTCGGATCAGCGGGAACAGAGCTGTCGATGGGGATAAGCTGGTAGGAGTTCAGCTTGATGGAGCCGTCTTCACCGCTGCGGCTCACGGTGAGGACGCCTAAGTTTTGGGTGTAAGGACCACAGGAGACGATGAGGGTATCGTTGACCTCAATAGGCTCGGGCAGGGTGGTGTGGGTATGGCCTGAGATGATCACGTCAATGCCGTTTACCGCCTTGGCCAGTTCATAGTCCTCGCCCTTGCCGTTCTCAGTGCCTGAGTGGGACAGGCAGATGATATAGTCGGGCTTTTCCTTTTCCTGGATCTCCGCCACCACACGTTTGGCCGCATCCACAATGGGCTCGTAGACCATATCCGACATGGGGGCGCATTGGTGGGAATCCAGCCCCATGACTCCGAAGACCGCGATGCGGAGGGGACTGTCCCGTCCCCCGGCGGCGCCAAAATGTCCCTCCAGCTCCAGAATAGTATAGGGAGTAACGGGGTAATTTGCCAGGGCCTCCATCAGGGGGACGGCCTTGTCCGGGTCTGCCGGGGTAGTATAATTGGCCTGGACAATGGCGGGGAGTGACTCGCCGCTGGCCCGGGCGCTGGTGAGCATGTCCGCCAGTCCTTGCTGGCGGTAATCAAACTCGTGATTGCCCAAGGTGGTCACGTCATAGCCCATGGCGCCCAGGGCCCGTAGTTCCGGGGCGTCGGTGGGATAGACCGTCTGAAACAGAGAACCCATGGAAAAGTCCCCGGCGTCCAGAGTGATGACCGCCCGGCCATTTTCACTATAGGAGGTATCCTGGGCAGCCAGCTCCCGCTGCTGCTTCAGCAGTGCGGCCAGCCGGGTATAGCCGCCCACATTCGCCGCATCGGGCAGAAAGTGGTCATGAGTGTCATGGGTAAAGAGAATGGTGAGAGGCTCGGGAGTGATCATAGGAGCCTTGGCCAGAGCGCTGCCGCTCAAGACCGATAGCCCCAGAAACAGTGCCAGCAGCATAGCCCCCCCGCGGCGGACCGGCCTCATGCCCTCGCCTCCGGCTGATCCATTTCCAGCAGTTGCCGGGCAAAGGCCCTGGACCGGGCGGCCTTGTCTTCGTCCATAAAAACATGCTGATAGCCCAGGTCCCGCTCGGTGTAGGAACCCAGATATCGAAGCTGGGAGTGCTTGCAATAGCGCATCATCCCAGACTCCCACAGGTCGGCGCCCTTCTCCGCCTCATAGCCGCAGGTGGTAAACAGAGCCACAGGTTTGCCGGCCCAAAGGGCGGCCCCCCGCACCTCGCCGTAAAATTTGTTCATGCCATACATGAGCCGGTCCAGGACTGCTTTCATGGGCGGTGTGCAGTACCAACAGTATATGGGGGTGGCCAGAAGCAAAAGGTCACAGGCGAGGATATGGTCGAAGATCTCCTGCATGTCGTCCTGCCGGCAGCAATGGAAGCCGGACCAATCTTGCTGGCAGGCGCGGCAGGCAAGGCAGGGCTCCAGAGATTTATCATACAGCCAATTTACCTCACACTGGCAGCCGTGGGCGGTGAGCTCCTCCAGAAAAGGGGTGAGGAGCTGAATGGTGTTGCCATTTTTGCGGGGACTTCCCATCAAAATGTAAACACGCTTTCCTGCATGATCCATAGGAGGGCCTCCTTATTTGAGACTTATCAACTTCACTATACCATCTTTGGCAGAAAAGCGCAACCGGGCAGCCCAAAAGGAGGGGCTGCCCGGTTTTTGATATGGGTTCAAGAGTTCAGTTTGTCCCGAATGGCCTGGTTCACGGCCTGGGGGTTTGCCTTGCCCCTCAATTCCCGCATGACCTGGCCCACCAGGAAGCCAAAGGCCTTTTCTTTGCCGGAGCGGAAATCCTCGATGGACTGGGGATTGGCGGAAAAGACCTTCTCCACGGCGGCGGCCAGGGCATCGGGGTCGTTGACCTGGGCCAGGCCGTGAGCGCTGATATAGGTGTCCACATCTCCGTCCTGGTCAAAGACAGCCTCGAAGACCTTGACGGCGGTATTCCGGTTGAGCTGCCCGGCCTTCACGAGAGAGATCAGCCGCGCCAGAGTGGCAGGGGAGAGGGCCATATCCTTGGCCTCCAGCCCCTTGGCGGAGAGCTGGCCCATCAGGGGACCCATGATCCAGTTTGAGACCTGCTTGGGGTCGGAGCCGAGGGCGGCGCAAGCCTCAAAAAAGTCAGCCAGGGCCTTTTGGCCCGTCAACATCTGAGCGTCATAGAGGGGCAGACCGAATTCGGCCTGGTATCGAATCAGCTTATGCTCCGCCATCTCAGGAAGCTCTTTACGGATGTGATCCAGGTATTCTTGGGTGATCTCCAGAGGGGGGATATCCGGTTCGGGGAAGTAGCGGTAGTCCTGGGCGTTTTCCTTGGAGCGCATGGCAAAGGTGGCGTCCTTGTTGTCATCCCAGCGGCGGGTCTCCTGGACCACCCGCTTACCCTCCTCGATGAGCTCGACCTGCCGCCGGGATTCATAGGCAATGGCCCGGGCGATGGCCTTGAAGGAGTTCAGGTTTTTCATTTCTGTACGGGTCCCCAGCTGGGCGGAGCCGGCAGGGCGGACGGAGAGGTTCACGTCGCAACGCAGGGAGCCCTCCTGCATTTTGCAGTCGGAGACGCCCAGATATTGAAGGGTGGAGCGGAGCTTTTCCAGATAGGCGATGACCTCCTCGGCGGTGCGGAAGTCGGGCTCGGTGACGATCTCGATCAGCGGGACGCCGCAGCGGTTATAGTCACACCTGGTCTGGTCCAGCCAGGGATCGTGGACCAGCTTGCCGGCATCCTCCTCCATGTGAAGCTCGTGGATGCGGATGATTTTTTCAGTGCCCGACTGGGTGCGGATGGGCACCTTGCCGTTGCGGACAATGGGCAGATAGAGCTGAGAGACCTGATAAGCCTTGGGAAGGTCGGGATAGAAATAGTTTTTGCGGTCAAATTTGCAGTGGTGGGTGATCTCTCCGTCCAGGGCCAGGCCGGCCTTCACAGCAAACTCCAGCACCTTCTCGTTGAGGACGGGAAGGGTACCCGGCATACCGGTGCACACCGGGCAGCAGTGGGTGTTGGGAGCGCCGCCGAATTCAGTGGTGCAGGAGCAGAAAATTTTTGTCCGGGTAGCCAGCTCAACATGGGTCTCCAGGCCGATGACAGTTTCCCAAGTCATAGGACGGAGCCTCCTTTCCCAGTGGGTATTTTTTTGTGGAAGTCAGTCTCCAATTGGAAGGCGTGGGCGGCGTTGAGGATGGTCCCGTCTCCCAGCGCGGGGCCAATGAGCTGGGCTCCGATGGGAAGCCCTTTAGAGTCAAAGCCGCAGGGAATGGAGATCCCGGGCAGACCTGCCAGGTTTAGGGGAACAGTGTAGATATCGGAGAGGTACATTTTCAACGGATCGCTGAGGCTTTCCCCCAGCTTGGGCGCAGTGCTGGGAGACACGGGGGTAAGCAGCACATCGTATTTTCGGAAGGCCGCGTCATAGATATCTTTGATGACCGCTTTTCCCTGCAGAGCCTTTTTGTAATAGGCGTCATAGTAGCCGGCGGAGAGGACGAAGGAGCCCAAGAGGATGCGGCGCTTTACCTCGCTGCCGAAGCCCTCGGTGCGGGTCCTTTGATAGAGGTCGGTGAGGTCCTCATACCCAGCGGCCCGCCAGCCGTATTTGACCCCATCGAACCGGGACAGGTTGGAGCTTGCCTCGGCGCAGGCGATGATATAATAGGTGGGCACCACATACTCCATAACGGGAAGCGAGAATTCCTCCACCGTGGCGCCCCTGCTTTTCAGCAGTTCGGCCACGGATAGGACGGCCCTGCGTACCTCCTCGTCCAGCCCGTCCCCAAAACAGTCAGCGGGGATGCCGACCTTCAGTCCTTTCACATCTCCGGTCAGGGAGGAGAGCAATGTCCCGTACTGCCCCTCCAGGCTGGTGCCGTCCCTGGGGTCCTTTCCCTGGATGAGGTCCAGCACGGCGGCGCAGTCGGCAGCGGAGCGGGCGATGGGCCCCATTTGGTCCAGAGAGGAGGCGTAGGCGATGAGCCCATACCGGCTCACCGTTCCATAGGTGGGCTTCATCCCCGTCACGCCGCAGTAGGCGGCGGGCTGGCGGATGGACCCGCCGGTGTCCGAGCCAATAGCGTACCAGATCTCCCCGGCGGCCACAGCCGCCGCAGCGCCCCCTGAGGAGCCCCCCGGGACCCGGTCCGGGTCCCAGGGATTGCGGGTGGGGCCGTAAAAAGAGGTCTCCGAGGTGGAGCCCATGGCAAACTCGTCCATGTTCAACTTTCCCATGGAGACCGCCCCGGCTGCGGTGAGCCGCTCTACCACGGTGGCGTCGTAGGGGGGAGCAAAATCCCCCAGGATCATAGAGGCGCAGGAGGTCTTGACATCCTTAGTGCAGATGTTGTCCTTCAGCGCCATAGGGACCCCGGCAAGAGGACTGTCGCCTTGAGGGGCGGCGGGGGGCGGAAGGGTGATAAAGGCGTTGTTGCGGGGCTGCCAGGCGGCGATGCGGGCCTGAGCGGCCGCCAGCACTTCGGCGGGAGAGGTCTGCCCCTTTTTCAGGGCGGCCCCCAGTTCCAATGCGGTCAGTTCATATAATTCCATATCTGCCACCTCATTCCACGGCCTTGGGGACCAAAAAGGCTTCCGGGTCCTCAGAGGGGGCGTTTTTCAGCAGGCCCTCCCGGGGGAGGGAGGGGCAGGGCAGGTCCGGCCGCATGACGTTTTTGATGGGGAACACGTGGCTGAGGGGCTCTACGCCGGCGGTGTCCAGACGGTTCAGAACGTCCATATAGGAGACGATCCGTTCCAGCTCGGTGGCCAGCTGGGCCTTTTCCTCCGGCTCCGGCTTCAGCCGGGAGAGGACGGAGATATAGTCTACCATTTCTTCGGTGATCTTCATGCTACTACCTCCTTACGGCTCCAAACGGGATAGGTCTCTGGGAAACAGGCAGGCGTAGCGGACGTTTTCCAATCCGCAGAGCCGGGCGGTGAGCCGCTCCAGGCCAATACCCAAGCCGCCGTGGGGCGGCATGCCTGCCTTGTGGATCATCAAATAGCTCTCGAACGCCCCGGGGTCCATTCCCCGGGAAAGCATCTTATCTACTTGGGTCTGATAGTCGTGGATCCGCTGGCCTCCGGTGGTCACCTCCATGCCCCGGAACAGAAGGTCGAAGGAGAGGGTGAACTTAGGATCAGCGGGGTCGTCCATGGCGTAGAAGGGCCGTTTTTTGCTGGGGTAGTGGGTGATAAAGACGAAGTCGCTGCCCAACTCCTCTTTCGCGTAGCGGCCGATGTTGACCTCCTCCTCGGGCTCTAAGTCATAGGGATCACGGATGGGCCGATGGTATTTTTCGGCGGCCAACTCCTTGGCCTCATCGAAGCGGAGGCAGGGAATGCGGGACACGTCGGGCAGGTCGATGGCCAGAGCCTCCGCTTCAGAGGCACACTCCGAGGCCAGCAGCTCCATGGCGTGCTGCAAAAACAGAGTTTCCACCGCCATGACGTCCTCAAAGGAGTCGATAAAGCCCATTTCAAAGTCCATGGAGGTGTATTCGTTGAGGTGGCGGGTGGTGGAATGTTTTTCGGCCCGGAAAACGGGGGCGGTCTCAAAGACCCGCTCGTAAACGCCTACCATCATCTGCTTATAAAACTGGGGGGACTGGGCCAGGAAGGCCTTCCGTCCGAAATAATCCAGCCGGAAGATGTTGGAGCCCCCCTCCGCCCCGGCGTGGACGATCTTGGGGGTGTGGATCTCGGTGAAGTCCAGACCGTGGAGAGTCTCCCGAAAGCTCCGGCACAGCCCCTCCTGGATGCGGAAGACAGCCCGCTCCCGCAGGGAGCGCAGCACCACAGGCCGGAGGGAGAGTTCAGTATCCAGATTGAGCTTCAGCTGCCGTTTGGATATGGGCACCGGCAGTGGGGCGGCGGGCCGGGAGAGGACGGTCAGGGCGGTGACCGCCAGCTCTGTTCCGCCTGGGGCACGGGGCTCCTTCCGGGGAACGCCGGTCACCTCCACGGCACATTCTTCTGTAATCTCCTGCAGGTCTATTTCCCGGTCCAGCACACATTGGAGAACGCTTTTCGGCCCGCGCAGGGTCAGGAAGGTGATGCCTCCCATGTGGTGGAGGGCGTGGACCATCCCTCGCACCGTTACGCTTTGCCCCTGGGAAGATCCCTGGGTCACGTCGGTCAATTTCGCCGCCCTCGGGCGGCAGGTCCCTGTCATTTGTTTCATTGCTATCACACCTTTTCCGGGCCGCTCTGCTTGGCGGTCCAACGAATGACGTCCGGGACGAAATACAAAACGTCCCAGGACTGCATCAACAGTCCTGGGACGAAAATTCCGCGGTACCACCCAGACTTGCCGTCTCTTCCTTGAGGCGACCACTCGCTTCCCGTAACGTGGGATCCCGTGAGACCCTACCCATCCAAAGATGCTCAGACCTCCGGCTCCGGAGTGTTGCGCGTCCTCTCTTTGCCGTGGCGGGCTCTCAGCCGGTGACCCGCGTTTTCTGTCGGCACTCCTGAGGGGCGGTCTCCTTCATTGCTTTTATGGAATGTATTATAGGCTTCGCTTTCCCGAATTACAATGGTGATTTTGCACAAAATCCGTCCTTTGCATTTTGGGAATAGTATGGTACAATAGAAGCAAACCCAAGAAAAAGGGAGGACGAGAAATCATGGATCAATGGGAAGCGCTGCGGGCGGAGTGCCTGCAATGCCGCCGCTGCGGTCTGGCGGATACCCGGCATAACGTGGTCTTCGGAGAGGGGGTCCGGACTGCGGAGGTCATGTGCATCGGGGAGGGCCCGGGTGAAAACGAGGACCTGACCGGCCGTCCCTTCGTGGGTCGGGGCGGCAAGCTGCTGGACGATATGCTGGAGATCATCGACCTGAGCCGGGAGAAGAACGTCTTTATCGGCAACATGGTCAAATGCCGCCCGCCCCAGAACCGGGACCCCCTGAACATTGAGCAGGAGGCCTGCGCCCAGTGGCTGGAGCGGCAGATCGGGCTCCTCCAGCCCAAGATCATCATTTGCTTGGGCCGCATCGC
This sequence comes from uncultured Eubacteriales bacterium, assembly GCA_949744075.1. Classification (GTDB taxonomy): domain Bacteria; phylum Bacillota; class Clostridia; order Oscillospirales; family Oscillospiraceae; genus Vermiculatibacterium. Next base: position 23,017 of record CATJWI010000109.1, read on the forward strand.
CGCCATGAAGTTCATCAAGGAAGATTTTAAGATCACCAAGGAGCACGGCCAGTGGTTTGAGAAGGACGGAATTTTGCGCATTGCCCTGTTCCACCCGGCTGCCCTCCTCCGGGACCCCCGCCGCCGCCCCGAGACCTTTGAGGACCTGAAGACCATTCAGGCCAAGATTAAAGAGGTGTGTGACCACACCTATTGAGGGGGGAGGGATACTTCTCCCAGCCCCTGTCCCAAGCGAAAGCCCAGGAGGAGAAAGGCCCGGGTGGCCCAGAATTCCCTGACCAGGGCGTAATCCGGAGCACAGTGGGGTTCCAGGCTACGCTCCAGGCTGGAAAAGGACCAGACAATGGGTTCCTGATGGGCCTGGACCTCCAATTGGGGCTTGATATAATTTTGATAGAGCCAGGACAGAAACATATCCATAATGCGACCTCTTGTGTCATATAACACACCACATAAAATGTCATATCAAGAGAAAGAGGAAAAAATGGAAAAAATGATGGAAGCCTTTGGCGCAAGGGTCAAGAAACTGCGAAAAGAAAGAAAACTGCGCCAAATAGACATGGCGGAGTTTTTAGAGTGCACAGACCGCCACTATCAGCGGATGGAGTACGGCTATATCAATGTCCCGTCGTTAACGCTGATGAAATTGGCCGACTATTTCAACGTTACCACCGATTATCTTTTGGGCCGTAGTGAGATTCGTTGAAATTTCCCGTTGCCAACCGGCGCCGGGAAGATTATACTGAAAGACAGTCTTAAAAATGGAGGAAGGACCCATGGAACAGAACACCAAGCTCTTGCAGCTTTTGGAGAGCGACTGCACTCTGACCACCGACCAGCTGGCCGCCATGGCCAACATGACGGCGGCAGAGGTAGAGGCCGCCAAAAAGGAATTGGAGAAGCAGCGGATCATCCTGGGCTACCAGGCCGTGGTGGACTGGGACCAGACCCAGCGGGAGAACGTGACCGCCCTCATCGAGGTGAAGGTGACTCCCCAGCGGGGAGACGGCTTTGACCGGATCGCGGAGCGGATCTACCAGTATGACGAGGTGGAGAGTCTCTACCTTATGTCCGGAGCCTTTGATTTTACCGTCATCATCTCGGGCCGCACTCTGAAAGAGGTGGCCCATTTCGTAGGGGAGAAGCTGTCCACCATTGACGAGGTGACGGGGACGGCTACCCACTTTATCCTTCGGAAATACAAGGAAAACCACCTGGTCTTTGAGCGGCAGGAGGAACAGCAGGAAAGGTTCGTGCTTGAGTAATGATAGACTATGAGAAGATCTTGTGCGGAAGGATCAAGCAGGTCAAGCCATCCGGGATCCGAAAATATTTCGACCTGCTCCAGGGGATGGAAGGGGGGATCTCCCTGGGCATCGGGGAGCCCGATTTCATTACCCCCTGGCACATCCGGGACGCGGGCATCTATTCCCTGGAGAAGGGTTTTACCAAGTATAGCCCCAACGCCGGCCTTTCCGACCTGAGAAAGGCCATTTCCCGGTATTTGAAGCGGCGCTTCGACCTGGACTATGAGGGCATTGGGCAAATTTTGGTGACGGTGGGTGGCAGCGAGGGCCTGGACCTGGCCTTCCGGTGTCTGCTGGAGCCGGGGGACGAGGTGATCATACCGTCGCCCTCCTTCGTGTGCTATGGGCCGCTGGTCTCTATGCTCCACGGGGTGCCCGTGCTGGTAGAGACCAAGGCGGAGGATGAGTTCCGCCTGACGGCAGAGGAGCTGAAGGCCGCCATCACCCCCAGGACCCGGGCAGTGGTGCTACCCTTCCCCAATAACCCCACCGGCGGCATCATGGGCCGGGAGGACCTGGAGGCCATCGCCGGGGTGCTCCGGGGGACCGATATCATGGTGATCTCGGACGAGATCTACTGCGAACTGACCTACGGGCAGCACCATGTTTCCATGGCCAATATTCCCGACATGGTGGAGCGGACCATCCTGGTCAACGGTTTTTCCAAGGCCTACTCCATGACCGGCTGGCGGCTGGGTTATGTGTGCGGGCCCAAGCCCATCATAGCCGCCATGACCAAGCTGCACCAGTTTGCCATCATGTGTGCCCCCACCACCAGCCAGTATGCCGCCATCGAGGCTCTGGACAATGGGGACAGGGATATCGAGGCCATGAAGGAGGAGTATGACGGCCGCCGCCGCTTCCTGGTGGACGGCTTCCGGCGTTTGGGTCTGGAGTGCTTTGAGCCCCGGGGGGCCTTCTATACCTTCCCCTGTATCAAGTCCACCGGGCTTACCTCGGAGGAGTTCTGCGACCAGTTCCTGGCCGCCGAGCACGTGGCGGTCATTCCCGGGGCGGCCTTCGGCCCCGGGGGAGAAGGGTTTGTGCGGGCCTGCTATGCTGCCTCCATGAAGGACCTGGGAGAGGCGCTGGAGCGGCTGGAGCGTTTTTTGGCGACACTGAAATAAAAAGGAGTGGACAGCGATGAACGTTGTATGTCTTGATATGGAGGGGGTTCTGGTCCCTGAGATCTGGATCGCCTTTGCCCAGGCCAGCGGCATCCCGGAGCTGAAACGGACTACCCGGGATGAGCCGGACTACGACAAACTGATGAGATGGCGGCTGGGTATCCTGAAGGAGCATGGCCTGGGGCTGAAGGAGATCCAGGCCACCATCGCCAGGATCGATCCCCTGCCCGGGGCCAAGGAGTTCCTGGATGAGCTGCGCACCCTGACCCAGGTGATCATTTTGAGCGATACCTTCGAGCAGTTTGCCAAGCCTCTCATGGAAAAGCTGAACTGGCCCACCATTTTCTGCAATACCCTGGAGGTGGCCTCCAGCGGGGAGATCACCGGGTTTCAAATGCGGTGTGAGAAGTCCAAGCTCACCACGGTGAAAGCCCTTCAGTCCTGCGGCTTTGAGACCATCGCCGCCGGGGACAGCTACAACGACCTGGGAATGATCCAACAGAGCAAGGCGGGCTTCCTCTTCAAGTCCACCGCCCAGATCAAGGCCGACCACCCGGAGTTGGCCGCCTACGAGGAGTTTGATGAGCTACTGGCAGCCATTAAAGGGGCACTTTGAGGATGAAGAAGGACGGTGGCGATATGAAACACAGCTTTGACGCATTGGCCTTTCGGCCTGCGGACATCCTGCTGCCCAAGGACTGTGAGTACAGCAAATGGGCGGTGGTGGCCTGTGACCAATATACCTCTCAGCCGGAATATTGGCAGCGTGTGGAGCGGTATGTGGGCCAGGCGCCCTCTGCCCTGCGGCTGATCCTGCCGGAGAATTGCCTGGAGGGGCCCAATGTGGAGACCGACATCATGGAGATCAACAACACCATGACCCGGTACCTCCGGGAGGACCGTTTCAAGGAATTGTCCAGTGTCCTCATATACGTAGAGCGGCGGCTGCAAAACGGCCGTGTCCGCCGGGGACTGGTGGGGATGGTGGACCTGGAGCAGTACGACTATGAGCCGGGGACAGACGCCGCCGTCCGGGCCACCGAGGGAACGGTGATGAGCCGCATCCCGCCCCGGGTGGCGGTGCGGAAGAACGCCCCTATCGAGCTGCCCCACGTGATGCTCCTCTGCGACGACCCAGAAAAGACAGTGATCGAGCCTCTGTCCGCCCGGAAGGAGCGGCTGGAGCCCCTCTATGACTTTGATCTGATGGAGAACAGCGGCCATGTGTCCGGTTGGCTTTTGGACGAGCAGGGGATGGATCATGTGGCCGCCAGTCTCCAAGCGCTGTGCAGTCCAGAGGCATTCCAGCGTAGGTATGGCCTAAAGGCGGGGGCGGCGGTTTTCCAATTCGCAGTGGGGGACGGTAACCACTCTCTAGCCACCGCCAAGGAGTGCTATGAGCGGCAGAAGCGGTTGACACCGCCGGATAAGTGGGCCGAGCTGCCTGCCCGGTATGCCCTGTGTGAAGTGGTTAACCTTCACGATACTTCTTTGGAATTTGAAGCCATCCATCGGGTGGTATTTAGCGTAAAGGGAAAAGACTTGCTGGATGCTGTGCTCCAATCTTTCTCTAATGCCTATTTGGGCGAAGGAGAGGGACATGTCCTCCGCTATGTGTGGGAAGAGGGGGAGGGCGCCATTACGGTACCCCGTCCCACCCAGCAACTGCCTGTGGGGACCCTGCAGAGCTTTCTGGATCAATACGTGGCCGTCCACGGCGGGAGCATCGATTATATCCATGGGGCCGATGTGGCTGCCGATCTGGGCCGCCGGCCGGGGAATATGGCTTTTTTGCTGCCGGTCATGGGCAAAGATGAGTTGTTTCCCACTGTGATCCACGACGGCGTTCTGCCCCGGAAGACCTTCTCTATGGGGGAGGCGCATGATAAGCGCTTTTATTTAGAGGCCCGGAAGATCCGCTGAGGAGGCGCCATGTTGACCATCACAGTTGAGGCCCCTGCCAAGCTGAACCTAACCCTGGACGTGTTGGGGCGGCGGGAGGATGGCTACCATGAGATAAAAATGGTGATGCAGTCGGTCTCCCTGACGGACAAGCTGACCCTGACCAGTGAGCCGGGGGAGGGGATCGTCCTGTCCACCAATCTGGGTTTTTTGCCCCTGGACGGCCGCAACCTTGCAGCCTCTGCCGCCCTGCGGCTGAAGGAGGCCACAGGGGCGGACTGGGGGCGGCTGGCTATTCGGCTGGAAAAGCATATCCCAGTCTGCGCCGGAACGGCGGGGGGCAGCTCTGACGCCGCCGCCGTTCTGCGGGGATTGAATCAGCTCTTGGGACTGGGGCTTTCCCGGGAGGAATTGGCTAAGATCGGGGCGGGGGTCGGCTCCGATGTACCATACTGTGTCCTGGGGGGTACCGCCCTGGCCCGGGGCCGGGGGGAGGAAGTGACTCCGCTGCCGCCGTTGCCCCACTGCTGGGTGGTGATGGTGAAGCCCGCCTTCCCTGTCTCCACGCCGGAGCTCTTTGCCCAGCTGGACGGAAAAAAGCTGCGCTGTCATCCGGATACGGAGGGGATGCTGGAGGCATTGGCGGCAGGCGATCTGGCGGGGGTATCCCGTCGGCTGTTCAATGTGTTTGAGGAGGTGCTGGAGCCCCGGAAGCGGGAGCGGGTGGAGGAGTTGAAACGGCAGCTTCTCCACCAGGGGGCCCTGGGAGCCAGCATGAGTGGCACCGGTCCCACAGTCTTTGGCCTTTTTGACAGCAGGGAAAGGGCCGAGGAGGCATATGGAGAATTGAGACCCCGGCACCGAGATGCCTTTTTGGCAGAAACGTTATAGAGCAAGAGAAAAGCCGTTCCGATATCCTCGGAACGGCTTTTTTGCGCAGCGGGGTTTAAGAATGGGATGACGGGGAAAAATGGACATACCTCACATAGAAAGGTGTGTTTGTTTTGGTACATGAGAAAAGGGACCGGCTTCGCCATTGGGAGATCTCGCTACTGTTTGGACTGGCCTTCGCCATGGTCGCCGCCCTCTGGGTCGCCGGGCAGCAAAAGTCTCTGGCGGAGCAGATGGTGCGTCTCCATGTGGTGGCGGTCTCCGACTCGGAGGAGGATCAGGCGGTAAAGCTGCTGGTTCGGGACGCGGTGTTGGACAGTGCCTCTCCCTGGTTGGAAGGGGCTGCTACTCAAGAGGAGGCCATGGCTGTGCTGGCGGAGCATTTGCCGGAGCTGGCCCGGATCGGGGCCGAGGCGGCAGGGGGACAGGTGGAGGTCACGGCCTCTCTGGAGGAAGACGTCTGGTTTCCCACCAAGGAATACGACGACTTTGCCCTCCCAGCCGGGCGGTATGCCGCACTGCGGATCACGCTGGGGGAGGGAGAAGGCCACAACTGGTGGTGCGTAGTCTTTCCGCCCCTGTGCCTGGGCTCGGTGAGCGAGAGCGTGGCGGAAAAGGCGGGAAATTTTTCGGAGGATCAGGTGCAGTTGGTCACAGGGGAAAGCGAGGGGTATGTGGTAAAATTCAAAGCGATGGAGCTGCTGGGAGAGTTGGAGCAGTGGCTGGAAAGGGGGTGAGAGGATGGAGAAATATGTGTGTACCGTTTGCGGCTATATCTATGACCCGGCCGAGGGGGACCATGGGAACTTGCCTCCCGGGACGCCCTGGGAAGAGGTACCTGAGAAATGGACCTGCCCGGTTTGCGGGGTAGGAAAAGAACTGTTTGAAAAGAAGTAAAAGAGAGCCGCTGCCGAGGCCGGCAGCGGCTCTCTTTTACTGTTCTATCGATTGCCCTGGCTTCCATAGGTCGAGAAGAGACCAAACCGTTTTCCGATCCCATCCGGTACAGGTCCGGGCGGTAAAAAGGCAATTGAGCACAGCTTCCTCCACACATTCCGCCGCGGCCCGGAAGGGGAGGTCCATCTTCTCCTCGTGGAAGGCGGAGACCTGGCGAATGGCGGCTTCCGCCCTGGGATCAAAGGGATTGGCGGTGGAAAAGGCCAGGAAGACCTCGCCGCTACCGTGGCCGATATAGGAGCCCAGGCGGGCAAGTCCCACCGATGCTCGCTTGGCCACGCGGCCCAGCTGGCGGCTGTCCAGGGGTAGGTCGGTAGCCAAGAGAACAATGCAGGAGCCAACGTCGGACTCCTTGGCGGCTTTGGCCTGGTCCAGCCGGGGACCGATGTGGTCACCGCAGATGGTCAGATCCTTCATGCTGCCATGGTTGGCCAGGACCAGAGCGCCCAAGGTATAACAGTTTCCATCCACCTCTAAGAGCCGGGAGGCGGAGCCAATGCCGCCCTTCAGGCCGTGGCATACCATGCCTTTGCCGGCACCCACGTCTCCCTCTTCAAAGTCCGGGGAGGCGGCGGCAAGGGCGGCCATGACGTGTTCTCTGCCGACGCCGCGGCGCTGGATATGATTGAGCCCGCCGTCGTTGCACTCGCAGACCACGGGATTGACCGAACGGACGTCGATCCCCTCTGCTTCACCGCGAGTCACCATGTATTCCACGATGGCGTCGTGGACCAGCCCAACGTTTAACGTGTTGGTGAGGGTGATGGGGGTCTCCAAAGTGCCCAGCTCCTCCACCTGGACCAGCCCCAGGGATTTGCCGAAGCCATTGAGAACAAAAGCGGCGGCCGGTAGCTTGTGGGTAAAGGGGTTCTCTGGACAGGGGAGGAGGACGGTGACCCCGGTCTTGAATTCCGAAGTGTCGACAGTACAATGGCCCAGGGTGAGGCCGGGGACGTCGGTGATTTTGTTGCGCCTGCCGGGGGGAAGCTCTCCCACGAAAAAATCGTGATCACGGGCACGAAGCTGGGACATGCAGATCTCCTCCTTATGGTTGAACAATATTCTGCATCTATTGTACCTGATGGGGAGGGGAGCGTCAATGAAAACAAAAAGGGAGGAGGGCAAAAGAAAAAATCTATGGGGAACGCCCATTGCTTTTTTGGGGCCGGACCTATAATATGGTTTTGACTATTTTATAGGAGCAAAGGTCCAAAGGAAAAAGGAGCAATTGCCTGTTTTTGCAAGGCCAAATCATCCCTTGTTCACAACAGACGGAAAATCAGCGCATTTGGATGGGGCTTTTTCTGGGACAGTGGCATTCGGCGGGATGGTAGAATAGACATATCATGTGAACTGAATGAAAGTTTCTGGGCTTTAACTTGCAAAAATGCGCGTGCTGTGATATACTGGCTTCACGCCTCACAAAAGAAAAGGAGACCGCTATGGCGTTCAAAAAGAAAACCGACGATACTGCCTACCGGGAGTTTAAAAAGGACCTGGCCGGAGGAAACCTGGGGAGTCTCTATTTGTTTCACGGGGAGGAGACTTATTTGCGGGACCATTACCTGGGAAAAATGAAGGAAGCCCTTCTGACCGGCGGACTGGATGACTTTAACTACCATACGCTGCCGGCCAAGGATTTTTCTTTCCGCCGGCTCCAGGAGTTGGTGGACGCCATGCCCATGATGAGCGAGCGCACCTTAGTGGTGGTCTACGACTACGATATGTATAAGGGAGATAAAGAGGCGATAATAGAGCTCCTTTCCGACCTGCCGGAGTACCTGTGCCTGGTGTTTGTCTACGATGTGATCGAGTATAAGCCGGACAACCGCTCCAAGCTGGCCAAGCTGGTGAAGGAAAGGGGAAAGGTAGTTGATTTTGCCCGCCAGGAGCAGGGAGATCTGACCGACTGGATCGCCCGGCGATTCCATGCCCAGGGCCATGATATCAGCACAGAGGACGCCCGGTACCTTATTTTCCTCTGCGGTGACCTGATGACAGGGCTTATCTCGGAGATCGGCAAGATCGGGGCCTACGCCGGGGAGAAACGGGTGACCCGGCGGGATATCGACGCGGTGGCCACGCCCCAGCTGGATGCGGTGGTGTTTCAACTGACTGACGCGGTGGCCGGCGGAAATTTTGATAAGGCGTTTTCGGTTCTGGGGGATCTGCTCCACATGCAGGAGGCCCCTATTATGATCCTCTCCGTGCTGGGGCGGCAGTTCCGGCAGCTCTATACGGCCCGGCTGGCCATTGAAAACGGGCGGCGGACCGATTGGCTCATGGAGTTGTGGGGGATGCGCTCGGCCTATCCGGCGGAAAAACTGATGCAATCGGCCCGCAGGTTCTCCCTGGAATGGTGCCGAAGGGCGGTGCTCCGCTGTGAGGAGACCGACCTGGTCCTGAAGTCCACCGGGGCGGACGGCCGGGAGGCTTTAACAGAGCTTTTGCTGGAGCTGGCGCAGAAAAGGATCGCCTGAGGGTTCGATCATAAGAAAGCGAGGTTGCTTATTTTGAATATATGGATGGAACGGTTCCGGCTCCCGGAGGAGTTGGCGCAGGTGGTGGAGCGAAGTCCCAGCGTCATTGTGCCCGAGAGCAAGGAGACCTTGTACGAACTGATTTTCGGCAACAATCATGCCGATCAGATCGAGGTGAGCTACGAGATCGGCGGCAAGCTGGTGCGGGAGGCCAGTGTGGTCCGTTGCCGGAACGGAGCGGTGGTGAACTTTGAGGAGGACTATATGCGCCGCCGGGACCCGGACAGTATGCGCATTGCCGATGACGGGCCCACTGACAAACCCCAGTTCCAGGATACTTATGGTTACCCCTTTGCGGAGGCGCGGCAAAAGACGATGGAGTGGCTTTCCACTCAGGAGTTGGTAGTGGTGCCCTTTATGGCGGGGGGTTATGACTACGGTTACGAGTCGGTGCTGGTCTGCCCCCGGAACGCAGCCTTTTTTGCCTTTGCCATTGCTCAGATCCAGGCGTTTGTAAACATCCGGGAGGTGAACGGATTCACGCCCCGGGCGATCATCTATGTGGCCCCGCCCTTCCGGCATATCCTCTTTGGGGGGAAGCAGGTGGTGGTCCATGACCGCAGTAAGACCCTGCACGAGATCTTTGCCTATAATCTTTACCCTGGCCCCTCTGCCAAAAAAGGGGTCTACAGCGTGTTGCTGGATATTGGAGAACAGGAGGGCTGGGTCACGGCCCATGCCTCCGCTGCCCGGATCATCACCCCCTATGAAAACGAGATGGTGATGATGCACGAGGGGGCCTCCGGCGGCGGAAAGAGCGAGCTGCTGCAGGATGTGCGCAGGGAAGAGGACGGCCGGGTGCTGGTGGGGGTCAACACCATGACAGGGACCCGGCATTACATCAGCATGAGCGATACCTGTACCATCGATCCGGTGACCGACGATATGGCCATGTGCAAGCCGGAGTTTCAGCCTGCCAACGGAAAGCTGGCCTTGGCGGATGGGGAGGACGGCTGGTTTGTCCGGGTGGACGGCATCAATGAATACGGAAACGACCCCACCTATGAGCGGATCTCCATCCACACCAAGGAGCCGCTGATGTTCTTTAACCTGCAGGGGATCCCCAAGGCCACCTGCCTGCTCTGGGAGCATGCAGTGGATTCCGACGGTAGCTACTGCCCCAATCCCCGGGTCATCATTCCCCGGCGGATGATCGACCGGGTGGTCCAGGGGACCGTAGAGGTGGACGTGCGCAGCTTTGGTGTGCGGATGCCACCGGCTACGGCGGAGCATCCAAGCTACGGTATTGTGGGGCTGATGCATATCCTGCCTCCCGCCCTTGCCTGGCTGTGGCGGCTGGTGGCCCCCAGAGGGTATAACAACCCCAGCATCAACGAGGGTACGGCTCTGGCCAGTGAGGGGGTGGGCTCTTACTGGCCCTTTGCCACCGGGCAGCGGGTCCGGCAGGCCAACCTGCTGATGGAGCAGATCCTGCGCTGCCCAGCCACCCGGTATGTGCTGATCCCCAACCAGCACATCGGTATTTATGAGATCGGGTTCTCCGCTGAGTGGATCGCCCGGGAGTACCTGGCCCGGCGGGGTGGGGTGAATTTTCGCCTGGACCGGCTGGTGCCCGCCCGGTGCCCCATCCTGGGATACAGCCTGAAGGAGATGAAGGTGGACGGTCAGTATATCTCCCCCAAATTCCTCCGCCCGGAGCTTCAGGAGCTGCTGGGGCTGGAGGGCTATGACAAGGGGGCCCGGCAGCTGACGGAATTTTTTGACCGGGAGCTGGCGGTCTATGATACCCCTGAGCTGCATCCCACCGGAAAGCGTATCATCGATTGCTTCCGGAAGGGCGGGACACTGGAGGACTACTGCGCCATCCTGCCACTGGGGTTGGAGTAAAGACCATGGTAAAGATAAAGGAAGCCATTGTAGTAGAGGGGAGATACGATAAAAACACCCTCTCTCAGGTGGTGGACGCCGTTATTTTGGAGACCTCGGGCTTTGGGATCTTTCGGGATGAGGAACGGCTGGCCCTTCTGCGGAGAATAGGGGCGGAGCGGGGGCTGATCCTTCTCACCGATTCCGACGGGGCCGGGTTTGTCATCCGCAACTATTTAAAGGGGGCGGTAGATCCGTCTCTGGTGAAGCACGCCTATATCCCGGACCGGCCGGGCAAAGAGCGGCGGAAGCGGCGCCCGGGCAAGGAGGGAAAGCTGGGTGTGGAGGGGATGTCCCCCCAGGTTTTGCTGGAAGCTCTCCGTCAGGCGGGAGCCACCTTTTTGGAGGGGGAGAGTAGGCCTATACTGCCCAGGAGAAAAATCACCAAGGCGGACCTTTATTTCGCCGGACTCTCTGGCACTCCTGACGCGGCGGAAAACCGACGGCAGCTTCTGAAGCGGCTGGACCTGCCAGAGCACATGACAGCCAACGCCATGCTGGAGGCACTGAACGTGCTCTATGGGTACGAGGGTCTGGTGCAGATGGGGAGCCTGGAGGGGGAGGAAGGATGAAAAAGGTCATCGTCATCGGTAGCCCCGGCGCCGGGAAAAGCACCTTTGCCAGAGCGCTACGGGACAGGACCGGGCTGCCGCTCTACTACCTGGATATGATCTGGCATAGGCCAGACCAGACAAATCGTTCCCAAAAGGACTTTGACGTAAGGCTGGGCGAATTGATACAAAAGGACCGCTGGATCATAGATGGAAACTATCTGCGTACATTGGAGCTGCGGCTGAGCCAATGTGATACCGCCTTTCTGCTGGATTATCCCCCGGAGGTTTGCCTTGCGGGGGCGGAAGCGCGGGTGGGAAAGGAACGGGAGGACCTGCCGTGGGTGGAGGAGCGGTTGGAGGAAGAATTTCGGCAATCTATTCTGGACTTTCCGCAAGAGCAGCTGCCGGAGATCTACCGCCTATGTAAAAAATACGAGGAGAAGAACATCATCTGCTTTCATACAAGGGAGGAGGCGGAGGCTTACCTGCTTCAATGGGAGAGGGGGAAAAGGGCCTTGCCTTTTCCGGAAAAATAAGGTACAATAATACCAATAGGCAGAGTAGGGACCAGCGTGTATGCCCGAAAGGGTCAGTGCCGGCGGGACGGGGAGTTGTCCGCCGGACGAAAGGCGTGAGCCGCAGTGCTGATCCCGCATCCCGCTGCCGCATATGGGGCGACAGCATTCCCTCCCTCTGTGCGGCATACCCGAAAGGGTCTGCCAACACACAGAAGGAGGAATTTTTATGCAAACCCTGGACCAAACAAGCTACAAAAGCCCTTTTTCCGCCGCCTACTGGCGTGCCGCCCTGGCAGATTTCAAGCGTCCCCGAAATCTGGCCTTCGCCGCCATGATGATCGCCGCCTGTGTGGCCTTGTCTTATGTCCCGTCCATTCGCATCGACCTTACCGATGTGTATTCCGCCAGCGTTACCTGGGGCTTTTTGGCCAGGAGCGTGTGCTCCATGGTCTGCGGCCCGGTGACAGCGGTGGTTTTTGGACTTGCGGAGGACACCATTTCCTTCCTTATTAAGCCAAACGGAGTCTATTTCCCGGGATATGCCCTTACCACTATGCTGGGGAATTTGATATACGCGCTCTTTTTATACCGGGTCCGCTTTGGGATCGGCCGGGTCTTTCTGGCCAAGCTGCTGACCAATGTGATGAACGTCTTCCTGGGAAGCCTTTGGAGCGCCATCCTCTCCACCAAGGGATACTGGGTCTATGTGAGCACTCGGGCGGTAAAGAACGCCATTATGTTGCCGGTACAGACGGCAATGCTTTGTATCCTCTTTGCCGCATTGACCCCTATTTTACATCGTATGAGATGGCTGCCTGCTGAAAGCGGGTGGAACTTCTCCAAAAGAAAGGAGACTACATGACCCAGGCCCTGCTTTTTTGCCGTTGTCGTTTTGATCTGCGTGGCCGCCGGGCGGCTGTCCGGTAGGTTTGGCGTGCCTGCCCTGTTGGTTTTTCTGGGCTTGGGGATGCTCTGCGGGGTGGATGACCCCTTGGGGCTGGCCTTTGACGACTTTGTCCTGTCGGAGCAGATCTGTTCCGTGGCACTGATCTTCATCATGTTTTACGGCGGCTTTGGCACCCGGGGGGAGGCGGCCAAGCTGTCTTGCTGTCCACTTTGGGCGTGGTAGTCACTGCGCTGCTTACGGCGGGATTTTGCTATGGAGTCCTGAAACTGCCGGGGGCGGAGAGCCTTCTGATTGGGGCGGTGATCAGCTCCACAGATGCGGCCTCGGTGTTCTCCATCCTCTGGGCACAGCGGCTGGGTCTTAAGGAGAACGCGGCCTCTCTCCTGGAACTGGAAAGCGGAAGCAACGACCCTTGTTCCTACCTGATGACCGTGGTGGCCCTCGCCCTGCTGGGAGTGGGGAAGGAAGGGGCTGTTGTGGTGACGGTGGTGATCCAGATCGCATTGGGATTGTTTATGGGCGGGGCGGCGGCCCTTGGAGCGATCATCCTGTTGCGTCGGCTGGATTTTTCTGAGAACGGAATGGATACCCTGGTGGTGTTCGCCTCGGCCCTTTTGGCCTATGCCCTGCCGACGGTGGTGGGAGGAAACGGGTATCTGGGTGCCTATTTGGCAGGGATCCTCATGGGCAATGCGGCCATCCCCCGGAAGCCGGCTCTAGTCCCTTTTTTTGACGGTATCACCAGCCTTGCGCATGCTGGCCTCCGGGGCGGGGCTTCGGGGAGCGGCCATCGGCCACGACCTGTTCCACATGGTGTTCTGCGTTTGCCTCTTTTCCGTGGCCGTGCAGGGGTCGCTGCTGCCCTGGGTGGCGGAGCGGCTGGACATGACCGACAGTGAGGAGAGCCTGTGCCGGACCTTCAACGACTACCAAGGAGAACAACTCCTCCACCTGACCCAGCTGACCCTGGGGCCAGGCCACCCCTGGCTGGGGCGGCGGTTGGCTGACTGCCACATGGCGGCGGATACTTTGGTGGTGATGATCCGCCGGGGCGGGGAGGCCCTGGCGCCCGGCGGGGAGACCGTTTTGGTGGAGGGCGATCTTCTGGTGATCAGTACCCCGGTCTACGAGGACCTGGGGGCCGGGATGCCCCTGAGAGAGCTGCCGGTAGGGCGGAACAGCCCCTGGGCGGGACGGAGGGTCCAGGAGCTGGAGCTGCCGCCGGAGACGTTGATCGTCCTGGTCCGCCGCATAGACGGTTCCGCCGTAGTTCCCAAGGGTGGGACTCTGATCCAGCCAGGAGATACTTTAGTGGTAACGGACCGGAAATAAAAAAGACAGCCAGCATGTATATGCTGGCTGTCTTTTTTATCACTATTTGATCCATTTCGGGATGGAATAGAGCTCCTCATAGTCGGGATACAGCTCGATCAAGGCGTCGGAGATGTCATGGTACTCCTCAATATACCAGGGCCGCTCCCGGCGGTAGATACGGACCGTGACGCCGTTGGCCAGCTGGAAGGAGATGGGCAGGGGAGCGTAGGCCTTTCCGGGGCCGGTGCCCTCCAAAACATAGTGGACCAGCAGGGCCATGACCTGCTGATTTTCCTCCCCCAGGTGGAGCTGGACTGGGTCGCCGACGATGAGGTAATCGGCAAAGGCGGTATTCCAGTTGAAGGGATCCCGTTTGTCCACGGTGCCGTGGTATTGAATGGTAGTCCGGATCTCTGGCTCGGGAAGGTCAAGAGAAGCCCGGAGACTGGAGACTGTCTCGGTGTTCAAGGTGAAGGAGGAGGCCAGCACCACCGCTGTTTTCTCCTCTAGGGTGGACAGCCCGTCCACAAAATCGGCCAAGGCCAGCAGCTGGTCGATATCGCTGCGCTGGGGGCCGTACATGTGGAAGGAGGGGAACAGGTTGGGGTAGCTGATATCTCCAATGGAGGTAGGCTGCAGCTTTGGGAAGAAGCAATATACCGCCATGGATATGGCCATAAAGGCGCTGAGGAACTGGGGGGCCCGGGAGAGGGCGGTGACCGCCAGAACAGCCAAAGCGGGTACATACATCAGCAAATGCTGCTGTCCATGAGACTGGATATGGACAAAGGCCACAAAGCAGACAACGATCTGCACCAGGCCAAAGACCAAGCGGGGCCGGTCCTCCTTGTGGGCCAAGTCTACCAGCGCGGCAGACAGGAAAAGGAACAGCAGGACCAGGCCAAAATACCGGCAGAAGTACAGAAAGTCACTCCAGAGCCCCAGGTCATAGGCGGAATACAGGTCCCCATAGTCGGGCTCCATCACCTTATCCAGCAGGAAGCGGTAGGCGAAGGCGACGGTGCACAGGGCGCAGGAACAGAACAAAGCCAGGAAATCCCACCATTTTTTCCGGTCAAAGATCAGTTTTTCCACCAGTGCGGCCACCCCGAAGGAGGCGGCAAAAAAGAGGAAATACCGCCGGCAGAGGAAGGTGAAGATCAGCAGGGCGCCGGAAAAGATCCCCCGGCTGACAGCTGGGCGGTCGCTGGTATAAATGATGTAAGCCCAGATCCCCATACCGCAGCAGGCCACATCCACGAACCCCACCAGGCCGGTGTAGCCCAGCATGGGGAAAAGGCCCACCACCACAAGGCCGCTCCACTTTTTGCTGTTTCCTAAGGCGTTGAGGCCCCAGAGAGCGGGGAGAGTGTAGAGGTTGGAGACAGTAAAAAGGAAGACAGGGCGGCTGCCGCCGAAGACCCGCATAACGAGGGAGATGGGGTACGCCAGCAGATAATTATAGTCCTCGGTAATGGTAGACTCCAATACTGAGATGATCTGTTGATACCCGGGCTCTTCCTCCATCAGGGTCCGGGCAATGGACCAATATCCGGCATTGTCCCAGACGTAAACGGTGTTGGAGGTAAAGGCATAGAGGGCGGTGACGGCGTTCAGGCAGATGGCGATGACCAAGATTTGCTTCCAATCCACCCGGCCGAGGCCCAACAGGTCCTTTCCTGCCCGAAACAAGGCCAGACAGATGACGGCAAAGACGACGGCATTGCCCCAATGACAAAGCAACTCCAGATCCCAGGGAAGCCAATCCAGCTCTGGCGGCGGGCACTTGAGCATGGCATAGCTGATGTCAAAATTCCAACCCAAAAGCAGGGCAGGCACAGCCACCAGGAGAGCTTTCCAAGAGGCCGCCCAAGGCAGGAGCAGCTTTGGGGTGAGATGGAAGACCCCCTCTATGATCAAAAGCGCGGCGGCAATGACGCAGGCGGCGCCTATGAGGACCGGGTCGTCGGCGACAGCCCCCCAGGGGACCCAGAGCCGGATCAGGATCCAAGCGGCCAGAGGAGGGAAAAGGGCCAGCCGAACCAACCACCCAGCCGCTTTTTTCGCGGTAGACGGCATATACGTTAGCCCGGAGGCCAGGTCATATCCCGGCCGGAGAGGACGTGGAAATGAAGGTGGTGAACACTCTGGCCCGCCTGATCCCCGATGTTGGAGACCACCCGATAGCTTTCCAGGCCAAGCTCCCCAGCCAGCTTCGCGATGACGGCGAAGATATGGCCCACGGTGGCGGCGTTTTTCTCGTCCACCTGAGACACCGACTGGATATGGGCCTTGGGGATCAGCAGAAAGTGGACGGGGGCCTGGGGATCAATGTCGTAGAAGGCATAGCAGAGCTCGTCTTCATACACCTTCTTAGAGGGGATATCCCCGGCGATGATCTTACAGAAGAGGCAATCATTCATGGCAAAGAGTTCCTTTCTTTGGTATGGTCACTGCTTGGGCACGACGGCAAAAAACGTCAGATCCTGATCGCCGTCGTTTATCATGGTATGGCTGTGGCCCTTGGGGCAATAGTGACAGGAGCCGGCCTGGACGGGCTCAGTGACGCCGTCACAAATCATTTTGCCGGAGCCGGTCAGGAAAAAGATGACTTCGCAGTCATCGGCGTGGGTATGCACGCCGATGGAGGCGCCGGGGGCCAGACGGCCCTGCATAATGCGGGCCAGGTCGTCTGTATGCATCCGGACCCGAAACTCCTTTTCACCACCCCGCATATTGGGAATGACGGCTTCTTCCATGTTGGAAAAATCGATGAGCATGATCATGACCTCTTTCGCTGTTTTTTCCTATTTTATACCTAAATAGGAAAAATGGCAAGGGCAGGAAGGTCAATTTTGATAATAGATCTGCTGGCCCTGGATGAGGGGGAAGCGCTTAAGTTGGGAAAGGCCCAGGTCGCAGCGGTGGAGGTCTACGGCTGAGATCTGGCTGTTTTCGTAGCTGGTATAATAATAGATGCCCCTGGTGGCGTTGCAGCAAGAGGTATACAGGGTGACGGCGTACTGGCCGTCGCCCAATTGGCAGCAGCCCCGCTGTTGATCCACAGAGCCCAGGATGTGGAAGAATTGGCTGATGCTCTCTGATTCGGAGTTCCCGGAACAGGAGTTAAGACGGACAAAGGCGGCACGGACAAAACGGGAGGGGGAGGAAAGGTCCCCGGGAAGACCAATGGCGCCCATGCCCCGGCTGTAGGGCTGCAGATCCAAACGATCGGAAAAGAAGTTTTGGGGCGGCTTGGGGGAGAGAGCCATAAAGTTATTCAAAAACAAAAGCTGTTCGGGAAAGGTAGGGTCGTTGGTGAGGATCCCGGGTGGGTCGTCATAGACCATGACGCCAGACTGGACCGATTCCACAACGATGGACTCCTTGCGGTCCGCAATGAGCCAATGGAGCTGGGCGACGGGAAGGGCAGGAGAAAAGGGGAGGGGGATAATGTTGACCCGCTTTAAAAGCTCCCGCGCCTCCTGGACCGAGGCACATTGTGATAGGATCCAGGGAATAAATTCAAACTGAGACACGTTATCCAGCGACGGGTCTGAGGGGTGGTAGCAGGTATTTCCCACAAAATTCAACCCCGCCATACCGAGGCCCTTTTCGTTGATCCCGTCATAGTAGAGGGGATAGTCATCAAGGACATGGGCCATACCGATCATGGCGTAATGCTGCTTCAAAGGCGGTACCTGGCGGAAGAAAAAGGGATAGCGGCGGGGCGTTACGACCACTTCTTCCCCATAGGAAAATTCATAGTCCAGAGTACGTCCAAAATAAAAATCCTTTGTCAAATAGGTTGCTGCCGTGCACATGAGGCATTCCTCCTTTGAAGATATGATGTGCGCACTTGAAGCTATTTTATACAGGAAACGGCCGGGAGCAGAACTGCTCCCGGCCGTTTGGTCAGCGAAATTGATTTTGTTCGGGGATATATTGAAAGCCAATTTGGCTCAGGGGCTCGGTTATGCTGACAGGAGGAACGCCGGCGCAGGCACAAAAAGCTTCCAGGGAGTGAAAATTGTCCCGGAGCTGGGTGTTCACATAGCTCAGCAGGATAAAGGGGTCCTGGGGAAGTATCATTTTCCCGCCTTTTCCGCCACAAAGTCGTCCACGGCGGCCAGGGCGTCGTCCAACTTCAGTACATCGCTGCCGCCGCCCATGGCGGAATCGGGCTTACCGCCGCCCTTGCCGCCACAGAGGGCGGTGACCGATTTGATGATATCTCCGGCCTTGACCCCCTTCTCAATGGCCTCCTTGCCGCAGACGGCCAGGAAAGTGATTTTTCCGTCGTTGATGGCGGAGAGGACAGCAACCACCTTGGAATCTTTGTCCCGGAGGAAGTCGCCCATCTTCCGGAGACGATCCGCGTCGGCGTTGGGCAGGGTGGCGGTGAGGACCTTCAGCCCGCATACGTCCTTGGCACCCATGAGGAAATTGTTGGCCTCGCCCAGGGCCTCTTTGGCTTTGAAGGCATCCACGGTGTGGCGCAGCTCCCGCAGCTCCTCCAGCTGTTGCTCGATGCGGAGGTCCAGTTCGCCGGGCTTGACTTTCAGAAGCTGAGCGGCGTGGAAGAGCAGCTCCCGGTTGCGGTCGATGTCTTCCAGGGTCAGCTTGCCAACGGTGGCCTCGATCCGGCGGACGCCGGAAGCCACTGAGGCTTCGGATTTAATGCGGAAGGAGCCGGCCTTGGCAGTGTTGTCCAGGTGGGTGCCGCCGCAGAACTCAACGGACCAGCCCTGGCCCATGTCCACCACCCGAACAGTGTCGCCATACTTTTCACCGAAGAGGGCGATGGCTCCGCGCTGCTTGGCCTCCTCAATGGGGAGAATGTCAGTGTGGATATCATAGCCTGCCAGGATGGCCTCATTGACCTGGCTTTCCACTTCGCTGAGCTCCTCGGGGGTCATGGCGGAGAAGTGGGTAAAGTCGAAGCGGACCCGATCAGGCTCCACCAAGGAGCCGGCCTGCTGGACATGAGCGCCCAGCACATTGCGCAGGACCTTGTCCAGCAGGTGGGTGGCAGAGTGGGCCCGGGCCACGGCCCGGCGGCGCTCCAGGTCCACCGAGGCGGCAACAGACTGCCCCACCTGGAAGGTGCCGGAGACCACCTTGCCGTAGTGCATATACTTGCCGCCCTTGTTCTTCTGCACATCGTGGACCTCAAAGCGGGAATTTCCGGCGGAGATGACGCCGTGGTCGCCCACCTGGCCGCCCATTTCGGCGTAGAAGGGGGTCTGGTCCAGCACCAGGATGGCGTCGCTGTCCGCCATGACCTGGTCCCGAAGCTCCTCCTCGGCCACGATGGCCAGGACCTTGGCGGGGCAGTCGGTGAGGTTAGCGGGGTCATAGCCCACGAACTGGGTCTCGGGCATGTCCTTACCAAATTCAATACCGGCCCAGCCCAGGTCGCCCAAGGCCTCCCGAGCCCGGCGGGCCCGCTCCTTCTGCTCCTGCATCAGCTGCTGGAAGGCGTCCTGATCCAGGGCCATACCCTGCTCCTGGACCATCTCCAGAGTCAGGTCGATGGGGAAGCCATAGGTATCATACAGCTTGAAGGCGTCGGCCCCAGAGAAGGTCTTTTCGCCCTTGACCTTATGGCCCTCCAGCATGTCGTTGAAAATTTTCAGACCGCCGTCGATGGTCCGGGCGAAGTTTTCCTCCTCCACCCGGATGACCTTGGTAATATAGTCCTGACGCTCCCGGAGCTCGGGGTAGTGGCCCTCGTTCTCGTGAATAACGGTGTCGCAGACCTCATAGAGGAAGGGCTCGTTGACCCCCAGCAGCTTGCCGTGGCGGGCGGCCCGGCGGAGGAGGCGGCGGAGCACATAGCCCCGGCCCTCGTTGGAAGGTAGAACGCCGTCGCAGATCATGAAGGTGGCAGAGCGGATGTGGTCGGTGATAACCCGAAGGGACACGTCTTTCTGCTGGGTCTCCCCATAGTGGGCCCCGGTGATGTCAGAGACCTTGTGGGTGATATTCATGACGGTGTCCACATCGAAGAGGGAGTCCACATCTTGGCACACCACGGCCAGCCGCTCCAGACCCATGCCGGTGTCGATGTTTTTCTGTTTCAGCTCGGTATAGTGGTCCTGACCGTCGTTGTTGAACTGGGAGAAAACGATGTTCCAGACCTCCATATAGCGGTCACACTCACAGCCTACCGTGCAGCCGGGCTTGCCGCAGCCATAGGCAGGGCCCCGGTCATAGTAGATCTCGGAGCAGGGGCCGCAAGGGCCGGAACCGTGCTCCCAGAAATTGTCCTCCTTGCCGAACTTGAAGATGCGC
>CATJWI010000110.1 GCA_949744075.1 uncultured Eubacteriales bacterium
ACCATCGACGGCGTGCTGACCCAGAACGCTGTGTTCTACTCCAACAAGTACACCGAGGTCACCAAGTACCTCTCCGACATGAATCCCTTCTACTGCATCGACTACCAATATGTCTGTGAGAGCTGGCTGAAGTCCCTGCCCGAGGACGTGCAGAAGATCTTTGACGAGTGCTGGAAGGAAGCTGCCCAGTATCAGCGGGATTACTTCCTGGAGTATGCTGAGCCCATGGAGGAGGATCTGGAGACTCTGGTGGAGTATACCCACCTCACCGACGAGGAGTATCAGCAGTGGGTCGACAGCGCTGAGGGCATGGTGGACGTATTCCGCGCCAGCGTGGACGAGCCCAACCTGGACCTCTATCTGGATGAGATCGCCCGCATTGAGGCGGAGCTTGGCTGATTAGACCCAATTATGCGTTCTGGCGGGCCAGAGCTCCCACCGGGGGGGCCTGGCCCGCCTTCCCCAAAAGAAAGGTGAAGTTATGAAAGTAATCAATAAGGTAATGAACTGGATCGAAGACTACCTCTTAATAATACTGATGATCGTTATGACCGGGGTGGTCATGGCCCAAGTCATTCTCCGTATGACAGGTGGTAACCTGAAATGGACGGAGGAGACTGCCCGGTATATGTACATCTGGGTCATTTATCTGGGGGCCAGCCGGGCGGTTCGGAACCACGCGGAGCTGTCGGTGGATATTGTGCGGACCCTGTTCAAGGACGCCAGCCGGGCGCAGGCGATCTATGATACCCTCCGTACAGTGATGTGCATCGTGTTCTCGGTGGTGTTCGTTCGCTACAGCTTTGCCATCATCCAAAACATGATGGTCCGGCCCCAGTATTCTCCGGCCTGCCAGTACAACATGCTGTTCGTATACCTCTCCAGCATCATCGCGGCGGCGCTGATGGTGATCCGCTATCTCCAGGAGATCGTAAGGGATGTGCTGCGGATCATTGATCCCCACCGCGGGGAGAAGAAGGAAGGAGGGGAGGCCGAATGAACGGACTTTCCATTATTTTTATCGTATTTGTCATCATGCTGGTCCTCCGGGTCCCTATCGCGTACTGCCTGGGCCTTTCCGGTATTGCTTATATCGCCGTGACAGGCAACTTTGATCTGACCAGCTTTGCCTCCGTCATGGTGCGTTCGGTAGATTCCTTCCCGCTGATGGCGGTGCCCTTCTTTATCCTGGCCGGCGCCCTGATGACGGCGGGAGGCATCTCCAAGCAGATCGTCCAGTTTGCCACCGCCTTGGTGGGCAAGGTCACCGGCGGCCTGGCTATGGTGGCGGTGGTGGCCTGTGCCTTCTTCGCAGCCCTGTCCGGTTCCGGCATTGCCACCACAGCGGCCATTGGCGCCATTATGATCCCAGAGATGGAGAAGAACGGCTATGCCAAGCCCTTCTCTGCAGCCCTCATTGCGGCGGCGGGATGCCTGGGACCCATCATTCCGCCCAGCGTACCCATGGTCATGTTCGGAGCCTCCACTGAGACCTCGATTTCCGCCATGCTGATCGGCGGCCTGCTGCCCGGTATTCTGCTGGCTGCCCTGCTGATGCTCTTTGCCTACTTCTATGCCAAGAAGAACAACATCAAGGGGGGCGGGGACTTCAGCCTGCGGAACGTCTGGAAGTCCTTTGTCTCCGCTATCCCGGCACTGCTGGTGCCCCTGATCATTCTGGGTGGTATCTACAGCGGCCTGTTCACCCCCACAGAAGCCGCCGCCGTGGCGGTGGTGTACAGCCTCTTCGCGGGGACGGTCATTTACCGGGAAATCAACCTGAAAAATCTGAAGGAGGCCCTGGTGGATTCCGCCAGCCAGACGGGCAACATTATGATCATTGCGGCCGCTGCCTCTTTCTTTGCCCGGATGTTGACCATGGAGCAGTTCCACGCCCTGGTAAAGAATTTTGTGACGGGAGCCACCGACAGCAAGATCATCGTCCTGCTGCTACTCAACGTGATCCTGCTGCTCCTGGGCTGCCTGATGGATACCACCCCCATCATTCTGGTTTTTGCTCCCATTCTGTTGCCCATTGCCACAGCTTACGGCATGAATCCGGTCCACTTCGGCGTGATGATGTGCGCCAACCTGGCCATCGGCCTGATCACCCCGCCAGTGGGCGTCAGCCTCTATGTGGCGGCGGGCCAGGCCAACGTGCCCTTTACCCAGGTGTTGAAGAATATCTATAAGCCCCTGGGGATGCTGCTCATCGGCCTGCTGGCCATTACCTACTTTGAGCCCATCGTCACTATACTGCCCAGGCTGTTGGGTGTGATGAAGTAAATCGGAAGAAGCGAAAGGATTGGAAGAGAGAATGGAGACAAAAGAAGTTGTGATCGTCAGCGCCTGCCGGACGCCCATCGGGAAGTTTAACGGTGCGCTGAAGGATGTCAGTGCCCGGGAGCTGGCCATCTTGGCGGGAAAAGAGGCCATCCGCAGGGCGGGCGTCGCCCCGGAGTTGGTGGACGAGATCGTCATGGGGGAGTGCTATACCGCTATGCAGGGATCTCTCCCCGCCCGGCAGGTGTCTATACGCATCGGCCTGGACCCGCGGAGCAACGCAGTGACGGTGAACCAGAACTGCGCCTCCGGCATGCGGGCTCTGGAGATCGCCTGCAACGATATCCAGCTGGGAAAAACGGAGATCGGCCTGGTGGTGGGCGTGGAGAGCATGACCCAGGTACCCTTCCTGCTGCCTAAGGCCCGCAACGGCTACCGCATGGGCAGCATCCCGGGGGAGGGGAGCGCGGAGCTTTATGACAGCCTGCTCCACGATGCCCTCTATGACGCCCTGGTCCCCGGCCACATGGGAGTCACTGCGGACAACGTGGCCAAGCTGTGCAAGATCTCCCGCCAGGAGTGCGACTGGTTGGCAGTGATGAGCCACAACCGGGCCTGCCAGGCCATCGACGAGGGCAAATTCAAAGAGGAGATCGTCCCGGTAGTGATCCCCGGCAAAAAGGGAGATCAGGTCGTCGATACCGATGAGCACCCCATCCGGGGTTGCAGCTACGAGACCATTTCAAAAATGAAGCCTATCTTTGGCGCAGATGGAGTTACCACTGCCGCCAACGCCTCCGGCATCAACGACGGTGCCGCCGCGGCAGTGGTCATGTCAGCGGAGAAGGCCGCCCAGCTGGGGCTGAAGCCCATGGCCCGGATGCTCTACATCTGCGGCGTGGGAGTGGAGCCCAAATATATGGGCCTTGGCCCCTCGGTAGCCATTCCTCAGTGCCTCAAGGCGGCGGGGCTGGATTTTGGAGATGTGGATTATTGGGAGATCAACGAGGCCTTCGCGGCCCAATTTCTCGGAGTCGCCCACAAGCTCAAGGAGGAGCACGGATACGAGGTGGATATGGAGCGGACCAACAAAAACGGTTCCGGCATTTCCCTGGGCCACCCCATCGGCTGCTCTGCCCTGCGGATCATTGTGACCATGCTCTACGAGATGCGCCGGGAGAACTACCGGACAGGCTGTGCCTCTCTGTGTGTGGGCGGCGGCCCAGCCATGGCCTCTCTTTGGACGACGGAGTGCTAAAAAGGCATTGTAATTGAAGTGATTGGAGGAGATAATATGAGTTACGATTGGGAAGAGATCACAGGCAAACTGACAAAGCTGCTACGCATTCACAATACACCTATCGGCATGAAGGGGTTCCACAGCGTGGAGGAGATGAATCAGGTTCCCAAGTTGCGCCGGCCCAAGCATATACATATGCCTTGCCAGATCATCGGCCAGTCCATTCAGTGCGGCTTCACTATCGGCTTTACTCCGGAGGACATCGTGAACCACAACTGCGGTGCCACGGTAGGTGTGGATGAGCAGGACCCGGAGTGGCGGGAGGGAGAGATCTTCAACGGCGGCTGGTGCGCTGACGCCCAATGCGCCTCCTGCCATCACCACGCCCTCACCGAGGTGAAGCTCCCCTGGGCAGGGGTGGTCTGCTCCCCTCTGAACTCCGGCCGGCTGCCCGAGCCCGACGTGTGTTTTATCACGGCGGCCCCGGGGCAGATCTTCATGCTGCTGTGCGGCTATCTGCGCAGTGACTACGCCCCCATCAACTTCCCCTTCATCGGGGAGTCCTCCTGTTCCATGACCTGGGTGAAGACCATGAACACCGGGGAGATCGGCCTGGCCCTGCCCTGCTTCGCCGAGATGCGCTTCGCGGGATTCTCCAAGGACGAGGTGAATCTGACCATGACCCCCGCCCAACTGGTGAAAGCCCTGGAGGGTGTGGAGATGCTCTCCAAGTTCGGCATGCGCTATCCCATCCCCACCTACAGCGCCCAGACCGACGCCCGGGAGGGACTGGGGGTCAGCTACGAGATCAAACGCTGAACAATATAACAAAAAGGAGTGGAGCAATATGGCATACCAACAGATTCGCTACGAGGTAAAAGACAAGATCGCCACCATCTACTTTAGCCGTCCGGAGAACATGAACTCCTACACCCCTCTGATGTGCGACGAGATCAACGCCGCTCTGGATGAGGCGGACAACGATCCCAACGTCCGTGCGGTGATCTTCACCGGCGGGGAGGGAACCAAAAAGCCCACCTTTTGCGCCGGCTTTGACCTGAACTACAGCGACAACCCCTTCTCCTACCTCACCGACTACTCCGTCTTTGAGGCCGAGGACACCGGGGGCATGAACACCATCCGCATCTGGGAGATGAAGAAGCCTGTCATTGCCGCCATCAACGGCTCCGCCGTGGGCGTGGGCATGACCATCACCCTGCCCATGGACGTGAAGATCTGCTCGGAGAAAGCCAAGATGGGCTTCGTCTTTGCCCGCCGGGGCTTTGTGTGCGACGCGGCCTCCAGCTGGTTTCTGCCCCGCCTGGTGGGCCCGGCCAAGGCGGTGGAGCTGTGCTGCACCGGACGCATCTTCAACGCCCAGGAGGCCCTTCAGATGGGTCTGGTCACCGAGGTGGTCCCCGAGGACAAGGTCTATGAGCGGGCAGTGGAGATCGCCAAGGAGATGTATGTGAACTGCTCTCCCATGTCCATCGCCATGTGCCGGCAGCTCATCATGCAGGGCATGGGTGCCCCTGACCCCATGCTGTCCCACAAGCTGGAGTCGGTGTGCTACCACTATGTGGCCCAGTCCCCCGACGCGGAGGAGGGAGCCAAGGCCTTCCTGGAGAAGCGGGACCCCGACTGGAAGACCAACCCCGCCACCGACATGCCCAAGAGCTACCCCTGGTTCCCCAAGAAGCAGTTCCCCAGAAATATTCAGTAAACGAGGAAAAAGGAGAAAAGTATGGAATTCAAACTGAACGAGACCCAGGAGTCGGTCCGCGACCTGGCCCGGGACTTTGCGGTCAACGTGCTCTCCAAGCGCATCGACGACATTGAAGAGGTGGGCCATTTCCCCAAGGACGTCTACCAGCAGATGGCGGACATTGGCCTTTTGAGCATCGCCTTTGAGGAGAAATACGGCGGCATCGAGGCGGGCTACGACAGCTTCGTGCTGGCCTATGAAGAGCTGGCCAAGGTGTCCCCCAGTGCCGCCACCGCCCTGCTCATCACCCTGCTGCCTCTGGAGGCGGTGAACCTCTTCGGCAGCGAGGAGCAGAAGCAGGCCTACATCACCCCCAGCATCACCGGCGAGATCCGGGGCTCCATGGCCTTCACCGAGGCGGGCACCGGCTCCGACCCCAAGCAGCTCACCACCACCGCCCGGCTGGAGGGGGACACCTGGGTCATCAACGGTGTGAAGCGGTTCATCTCCAACGCCTCCTATCCTGGCCCCATGCTGCTCTACGCCAAGGAGACGGACACCGGGGCCTGCACTGCCTTCCTCTTTGACAAGTTCACCGAGGGCTACTCCATCTCCACCCCCTGGGAGAAGATCGGTCTGCTGGGCAGCCCCTGCTACGACGTGTTCTTCGACGAGGTCCGGGTGCCCAATGACGAGTTCCACATCCTGGGCAAGCGGGGAGATGGCTTCAGCATTCTGAAGGCCACCACCGCATACGGAAAGCTAGGCTTCTCCGCTGTGTTTCTGGGGGCCCTGGGCGGCGCTGTGGATGCGGCCAAGGAGTACATCAAGACCAAGACCCACCGGGACGGCACCATCGCCAAGTTCCAGGCAGTGCAAATGAAGTACGCCAGCTTGCTGGCCAAGTATGAGAGCTGCCGCTACATGGTCTACAACTGCGGCGAGCTGGCCAACGACCACAGCCGCCTGCCCGAGATGCTGGGCCGGTCCGCTCTGGTGAAGGCCTACGTGGGCGACACGGCGGTGGAGGGCTGCGTACTGGCCATGAACCTGCTGGGCTCCTACGGCGTGATGAAGGAATACCAGGTGGAGCGCTTCCTGCGGGACGCCCTCATCGGCCCCCACGTGGAGGGGCAGACCGACGTCCAGCGGGTCATCGCCGCCGGGTATTTCCTGAACAACTAAGGTGATCAACAGTCCTTCTGGGCTGTGATACACAATCCTTCCGTTTACTTCCCATTTTGAAGAACGGAGCAAGGCGGTACCGGATACAACGCCTTGCTCCGTTCTTCACAGGGAGGAAAAAATCAAAGGATAAGGAGTGGAGAAAGCCATGACAATCAGAGAGATCATCAAGGAACGGGTCTACCACTATTTTTGGGAGGAGGACCTCCACTGCGGCAGAACTTCGCTGCTGTGCATGGCGGAGCTATTTGATCTGAAGCTGGAGCCCCAGACGGTAAAGGCGGCCATCGGCATGGCGGGGGCCGGGCGTTTCCGGGCCCAGTGCGGCCTGGTGGAGGGGAGCCTGATGTTCCTGGGGATCTATTTTTCCCAGCAGGGAAAGACGGATGAGGAGATCTATCGCATCTGCTTCCGCTTTGCCAACGAATTCACCCATAAATTTTCCTCTCTTCGCTGCTATGAGCTGCGGCCCAACGGCTTTTCTTCCGTCGATCCGCCTCATATGTGCGATATGCTGGCGGTGGAGGCCCTTACATTTACCTATCAGTTTGTGCAGGATATCCTGGAGTTAGAGGAAAGACGAAAAAAGACCGACTGACAAAAAGAGAGTGCCGCCTATGCGGCACTCTCTTTTTCATTGGACGAGTTACAGCAAGACCTGATCCAAGGTCTCCAGCAACGTTTCCACATTGATGGGCTTAGCGATATGCCCGTTCATTCCACAGCGCAGGGCGGTCTGTTTGTCCTCCTCAAAAGCATTGGCGGTCATGGCCAGAATGGGGATGGAGGCCAAAGTTTTATTTTTCAGCTTTCGGATGGCCTTGGTGGCGGTGTAGCCGTCCATCACCGGCATCTGCACGTCCATGAGGATGAGTCGGTAATAGCCTGGTTCGGAGGCCTTCAGCAACTCCACCGCCTCCTGGCCGTTGTTGGCCACCTCGATGGTAAAGCCGGCCTCCTCCAAAATGGCGGTGGCGATCTCCTGGTTCAGGGCGTTGTCCTCGGCCAGGAGGATGCGGCCGGAATGGCATGTCTTTTCAATGGGCGGTTCCTGAACGGGAGCGTCCTCCACTGTGCCACCGGTCAGGGATTGGAGACAGCTGCGCAGCTCGGAGAAGAACAGGGGCTTGCTGCAGAAAGCGGAAACGCCGGCCTGCAGAGCTTCCGCCTCAATATCGCTCCAGTCATAGGCGGTAAGGACGATGATGGGCACGGACTCTCCTACCTCTTTGCGGATGCGGCGGGCCACCTCGACTCCGTTCATATCGGGCAGCAGCCAGTCGATGATGTAGACGCTGAACTCATCGCTCCAGGAGACCGCCTGCCGGGTGCGCAGCACCGCCTCCCGGCCAGAGAGGGTCCATTCGGCCCGTAGCCCCAACTGCTGCAGCATGTAGGAGACGCTGTCGCAGGTGTTGAAGTCGTCGTCCACCACCAGTGCCCGGGCATCCTTGAGCTGGGGGATCACCTGAGGCGTTCTGGGGGCGCTCTGAAGGCGGAAGGTGAAGGAGACGGTAAACTCGCTTCCCACGCCCTGCTCGCTCTCCACATCGATGGTGCCGTTCATCATGTCCACGATGTTCTTGGTGATGGCCATGCCCAGGCCGGTACCCTGGATGCCGCTGATGGTGGAGTTGCGCTCCCGCTCAAAGGGCTCAAAGATGTGGGACACAAACTCCTTGCTCATGCCGATGCCCGTATCCTTGATATGGAACTCGTAGTTGGCAGAGCCCTCCGGAGCCCCGGGCTTTTGCTGGATGCGCAGGCTGACGATACCGCCCGCCCCGGTGTATTTCACCGCGTTGCTCAGCAGGTTCAGCAGCACCTGGTTCAGCCGCAGTTTGTCGCAGAAGATCTCCTCGTCCATCACGTCCACAGCGTCGATGTACAGCTCCAGCTGCTTGGCGTGGATATCCGCCTGGACAATGTTGCGCAGGCCGTGGAGAATATCGGGCAGGCTGCAGGCCTGCTCCTCCAGCCGCATTTTGCCGCTCTCGATGCGGCTCATGTCCAGAATGTCGTTGATGAGGCTCAGCAGGTGGTTGCCCGAGGCCATGATCTTCTGCAGATACTCCGCCACATGCTCCTTTTCGTCGATATGGGTGATGGCCAGGGCGGTGAAGCC
>CATJWI010000111.1 GCA_949744075.1 uncultured Eubacteriales bacterium
GGTGGCCACGCCCTCGCCCCGGTCGTTGTGGGGGTGGAGGGAGATGATGGCCCGCTCCCGGCCGGGGAGGGTCTCGATAAAATATTCGATCTCGTCGGCGAAGTAGTTGGGCATACAGTTCTCCACGGTGGTGGGCAGGTTGAGGATGACCCGGTGGTCGGCGTCGGCGTGGAGGGCATCCAGCACGGCGGCGCAGATCTCGGCGGCGGCGTCCATCTCGGTGCCCATAAAGGACTCGGGGGAGTACTCATAGCGCAGGTCTGTGCCCGAGGCGATAACAGGCTGGGCCATCTCGTAGATAAGCTCTGCGGCATCCACGGCGATCTTCTTCACTCCGGCCACGTCGGTGTGGAAGACCACCTTCCGCTGGAGGGTAGAGGTGGAGTTGTAGAAGTGGAAGATGACGTGCTTGGCACCCTGGATGGCTTCAAAGGTGCGGGTGATAAGGTGGGGCCTGGCCTGTACCAGCACCTGAAGGGTCACATCGTCAGGGACATGGCCGTCGTCAATGAGGGTGCGCAGGAACTCAAATTCCACCTCGGAGGCGGAGGGGAAGCCCACCTCGATCTCCTTCACGCCGATATCCACCAGGGTGTGGAACAGCTCCAGCTTTTCCTCCACGTTCATGGGGTCGATGAGGGCCTGGTTCCCGTCCCGCAGGTCTACGGAGCACCAGATGGGGGCCTTTTTCAGTTCCCTGTCCGGCCAGCTGCGCTTTTCCCGCTTCAGGGGGACAAAGGGGATGTACTTTTCAAAACCTTGCTTCATTGCCTGGTTCCTCCTTTTTGCCGGGGGATACAAAAACGCCCCCGACCATCTCTGGTCAGGGGCGTAAGTTACGCGGTACCACCCTGATTCGGCTGCCGGTTGTCCCAGACAGCCCTCATGGCCTCCAACAAGGCCGCGGCCGGTAACGGGGCCACACGTTCCAGCCTACTTCCCAAAGGTTTGGGCCGGACAGCTCGGGGATCAGTATATGCCAAAGGATACGCCCGCCGGCTTGCACCATCCGCCGGCTCTCTGAAGGGGTTCCAGAGGCTTTCTTCCCGTCATCGCGTTTTTCTTATTTTACGGCGTGGGATGGCATTTGTCAAGCGTTTTACGCCGGGCCGCCCGGCAATTTACCGCAGGTGGACAGGAAAAGAAGAAAAACATCGGTGGACGATTCATAAAATAGAAACATTTCCATGCTAAACTAAAAAATGAAGGAAGATATAAGCATGCAGACACAGGAGGTAAAAATGGCGACAAATCCAAATTACAGTGATATGCTGCCCGAGGTGCGCTCCATGGCCTCGGATGCCAAAAAGCACAGCCGCATCAATGCGGGAGACTATGCCAAATACGATGTGAAACGGGGTCTTCGGGACTTGAACGGCAAGGGAGTCCTGGCGGGTCTTACCGAGATCTCTGATATCCACGCCAAGGATAAGCTCCCTGACGGCACCGAGGTACCCTGCGAGGGGAAGCTCTACTTCCGGGGCATCGACGTGGAGGAGTTGGTGACAGGAGCCCTGCGGGAAAAGCGGTTCGGCTTTGAGGAGACCGCTTATCTCCTTCTTCTGGGGCATCTTCCCACGGCGGGGGAGCTGGAGGAGTTTCGAAAGCTGTTGGGCTATTACCGCACCCTGCCCAACAATTTTGTTCGGGATGTGATCCTGAAGGCCCCCAGTGGGGACGTGATGAACTCTCTGGCCCGGAGCGTTCTGAACCTGGCCTCTTATGACCCCAAGGCCGACGATATCTCTCTGCCCAACGTGATGCGCCAGTGCCTTCAGCTCATCGCGGTGTTTCCTCTGCTCAGCGTCTACGGCTATCAGGCCTATCAGTACAAGGAGGGCAGCAGTCTCTACATCCACGCCCCCCGGCCCGAGCTGTCCGCGGCGGAGAATATTTTGCATCTGCTCCGGCCCAACTCGGAGTACAGCTATTGGGAGGCCCATGTGCTGGATGTGTGCCTTACCCTCCACGCGGAGCACGGCGGCGGCAACAACTCCACCTTTACCACCCATGTGGTCACCTCCTCCGGCACCGACACCTATTCCTGCATGGCGGCGGCCCTGGCCTCACTGAAGGGGCCCCGTCACGGCGGCGCCAACATCAAGGTGGTGGAGATGTTTGAGGATCTGAAGACCCAGGTAAAGGACTGGAAGGACGAGGACGAGGTGCGCGCCTACCTCCAGGGTTTGCTGGACAAGAAGGGTTTTGACCGCTCCGGCCTCATCTACGGCATGGGCCACGCGGTCTACTCCCTGTCCGACCCCAGAGCCAACCTGCTGCGCTCCTTTGTGGAGACCCTGTCCAGGGAGAAGGGCCGGCAGGAGGAGTACCGGCTCTACTCCATGGTGGAGCGGCTGGGGCCGGAGGTCATCTCCGGCGGCCGGAAGATGTACAAGGGTGTCTCCGCCAATGTGGATTTCTATTCCGGCTTTGTCTACCATATGCTGGATCTGCCCCTTCAGTTGTATACTCCCATCTTTGCCATCGCCAGGGTGGCAGGGTGGAGCGCCCACCGCATCGAGGAGCTCATCAACATGGGCAAGATCATTCGCCCGGCCTATCAGTATGTGGGCAACCACAAGCCCTATCTGCCCATGGCCCAGCGGTAAAAAGAGACAGGAAGTCCCCCGAAGTTATTACTTCGGGGGACTTTTTGTCTTAGCGCAGGGCGCGGGCCACCCGCTCCAGAGTGTCGGTATGGAGCTGATCCACCAGATGGGTATATATTTTTCCTGTGGTGGCAGGTGTGGAGTGGCCCAGAGCCTTGCCGATGTCGAAGAGGGGGGCGCCCTGGGCGGAGGCCACAGTGGCGAAGGTGTGACGCAGTCCGTGGAGGGTCAGGGGAGGCAGCTCTGGGTGGGCCCGGATGAAGCGGGTAAAGTTCATGGTGAGACAGTTGGGGGAGAAGGGCTTGCCTTTGCTGTCCACCGCCACCAGCCCGCTGTCCGGCCAGTCTGTACCCATGACCAGTTTCTGCTCATTTTGGCGCAGACGCTCCCGCTTCAAAAGGGAAAAGATATCATCGCCCATGTGGAGGACGCGGGCGGAGGAGCGGTTTTTGGTCTCCTTGTCGATGATCTTGGCCCCGGCCGCTGTCCGGGCCGCCCGGATATGTATTTTTCGAAGCTGGAAGTCTACGCTGTCCCAGCGCAGGCCGCAGATCTCCTCCCGGCGCAGGCCCAGGCTCCCAGCCAGGTGGACTGCCGTCTCCAGCCAGTGGCCGTCCAGAAGAAGGTAGAGCTTTTTCAGGTTTTCCGAGGTGTAGAACCGGGTCTCCTTGGGGATGACCCGGGGCGGCTCCACCCGGTCGGTGGGGCTGCGGAGGATGAGATCCTGCCGCAGGGCGGCGTGGAGGGCGGCGGCCAGAAGGTCGTGGTGCCGGCGCACCGAGTTGGCACACAGGCCCTTTGTTCGCATCATCTCGGCGTAGTATCCCTGTAAATCCTTGGGGGACAGGGACTGGAGAGGGATACCGCCCAGAGAGGGGGAGACGTGGTTTTCGATGATCTTTTGGTAACCGTAGACCGTGGTCTCCGCCCGGTTGGGGACGATGATGTCGGCCATCCACTCCTCCAGCCAGTCGTCCAAGGTCAGGGTGAGGGTGGGGATGTGGGAAGCCCTGACCCGTTCAGCCAGATGATTGTCCCGGGCCTTTCGGGCCTCTGCCAGGGAGGGAAAGGTGCGGTACTGCCGTTGGCGGCGGCCCTCCTGATCCCGGCCCAGATCCATGTAGAGGTAATAGGTGCGGCGTGTGCTGTCGTAGGATATCCCTCTCTCGCATACTCTTCTGCTCATGTGCTTCTATCTCCTTTCTAACATGGGCTTTGGAAAATTGTACGCCTGGGAAGGGAGAGATGGGAAGCAATAAAAAGCTCTCTTTTCCCAAAAGCCTTTGGGAAAAGAGAGCTGCTGCATTGTGAAAGGGCGCTTATGGCAGCGTGGCCACAGCTTCCGCCACCCGGATGCCGTCCACAGCGGCAGAGGTGATGCCTCCGGCATAGCCGGCTCCCTCCCCGCAGGGGAATATCCCACGGAGAGCGGACTGCAGCCCCTCGTCCCGGAGGAGCCGCACCGGGGAGGAGGAGCGGGTCTCTACGCCGGTGAGAAGGGCTCCGCCGTCGGCAAAGCCGTGGAGCTTTCGGTCAAGGATAGGCAGGGCGGCACGGAGGGTATCGGTGACGAAGCCGGGCAGACAGTCGTCCAGAGCGCCGAGAGTCACGCCGGGCCGGTAGGTGGGGGAGATGGCGCCCAGAGCGGCGGAGGGCCTGCCGGAGAGGAAATCTCCCACCGTTTGGGCGGGGGCGTGGAAAATGGGCTTAGACGGGTCGTTGAGGAGGGGAGCGCCGCCGGTGCCCAAATCCCAGGCGGCCCGCTCCCAATGCTCCTGGAAGCGCACGCCCGCCAGAGGCCCGCTTTCTCCAAAATCGGCGGGGGAGACCCCAACCAGGAAACCACCGTTGATATTTTTCCCATCTCTGGCCCGGAGGCTCATGCCGTTGGTGACCACCTGGCCGTAATCGCTGGCGGCGGCCACCGCCTGGCCGCCGGGACAGACGCAGAAGGTGAAGGCGCTCCGGCCGTTGGGCAGATGACAGGAGAGCTTGTAGTCCGCCGGGGGCAGCTTGGCCCAGGCGGGGCCATACTGGGCCTGGGAGATGGCGGCCTGCTCATGTTCGATGCGGCAGCCGATGGCGAAGGGCTTGGCTTCCATGGGGAGCCCTGCCTCGAAGAGCATCTGAAAGGTGTCTCTGGCGGAGTGGCCGGGGGCCAGTACCAGAGTGTCGCAGGGCAGCTGATAGGGGCCGCTCTCGGTCATCACCGTGACCTCGGAGAGCCGTCCAGCCTTCTCCTTGACCGCCCAGAGCTGAGATTCAAAGCGGATGTCCGCCCCCAGAGCCAGAAGCTCTTTTCGGATAGATCTTACCACATCCCGGAGCACATCGGTGCCCACATGGGGCTTCTGCTGCCAGAGGATGTCCTCCGGAGCGCCGTGGCGGACAAACTCCTCCAGTACGGCGCTGATGCGCCTGTCATGGGTGCCGGTGTTCAGCTTGCCGTCGGAGAAGGTGCCGGCGCCCCCCTCACCAAACTGGACATTGGAGCTGCGGGACAGGCTGCCGGTCTTCCAGAAATGTTCCACGTCCCCAGTCCGCTCGTCTACATCCCGGCCCCGTTCCAGTACGATAGGGGCAAGGCCGTGCCGGGCCAGGAGGAGGGCGGCAAAAAGCCCAGCGGGGCCCATACCTACCACCACCGGGGGCAGGGAAGAGCGCCGTGCTACGGCGGGAAAGACATAGGGCTCCGGCTCCCAGCGGGTCACGGAGGAGGGCGCCCGGCGGAGAAGGGCCTCCTCATCTGCCACGGTCACGGCTATGGTGCACACATAACGTACATCGGACTTCTTTCTGGCATCCACAGACTGGCGCAGAATACGCACCTGGTCGATGGAGCCGGGGGCCGCGCCCAGGAGTTTTGCGGCCTTGCGGCGGAGCTCTTGGGAACCGAAGTCCAGGGGGAGGGATATATTTTGAAGTTTTAGCATTGTCATCACCATGGCAAGTGTATCATATTTTGCCGGTGGTGAAAAGAAAATTTTGCAAGTTTCGCAACTTTCTCTTGCACTTTACAGTGACAGAGTATATAATAAAGGCAATTCGCCAGGGATGGCGGAAATCTCGGTAGAGTGACGGGCGGCGAACACCTGTCTCAAGTAAAGGAGTTTGATGGAGCATGGCCTTGAAAAATGAGTATTTGAAGGATATCTATAATAACCTTTCGGCCAAGAGTGCCCATGAGCCGGAGTTCCTCCAGGCGGTACTGGAGGTGCTGGAGTCCCTGGAGCCGGTGGTGGAGCGCCGCCCTGAACTGGAGAAGTGGGGCATCATCGACCGCCTGGTGGAGCCGGAACGTATTTTGCAATTCCGGGTGCCCTGGGTAGATGACAGCGGCAAAGTTCAGGTCAACCGGGGCTACCGGGTGGAGTTCAACTCTGCCATTGGCCCCTATAAGGGCGGCCTGCGGCTCCATCCCAGCGTAAACCTTTCCATCATCAAGTTCCTGGGTTTTGAGCAGGTCTTCAAAAACTCCCTCACCACCCTGCCTATGGGCGGCGGAAAGGGCGGCAGTGATTTTGACCCCAAGGGCAAGTCTGACGCCGAGGTCATGCGCTTCTGCCAGTCCTTTATGACTGAGCTGCAGCGCCACATTGGCCAGTTTACCGACGTGCCCGCCGGCGATATCGGCGTGGGTGGCCGGGAGATCGGGTATCTCTTTGGTCAGTATAAGCGCCTGCGCAATGAATTTACCGGAGTCCTCACCGGCAAGGGCCTGAATTTCGGTGGCTCTCTGGCCCGGACCGAGGCGACGGGATATGGCCTTTGCTACTTTACCGACGAGATGCTGAAGGATGCCGGGAAGTCCTTCGAGGGCAAGCGGGTGGTCATTTCGGGCAGTGGCAACGTGGCCATCTACGCTAACCAGAAGGCCACCCAGCTGGGGGCCAAGGTGGTGGCCATGTCCGACTCCAACGGATATATCGTGGACGAGGCGGGCATCGACTACAAGGTGATCCAGGAGATCAAGGAGGTCAAGCGGGACCGGATCAAGACCTACCTCAACTATGTGCCCACCGCCAAATATGTGGAGGGCTGCAAGGGGATCTGGGGCGTCAAGTGCGACGTGGCTCTGCCCTGCGCCACCCAGAACGAGCTGGATGAGGAGGGGGCCAAGGCCCTGGTGGCCAACGGCTGTATTGCCGTGGCTGAGGGCGCCAATATGCCCTCCACTCCCGAGGCTGTCGCTGTCTTCCGGAAGGCCGGTATCCTCTTTGCCCCCGCCAAGGCGGCAAACGCTGGCGGCGTGGCCACCTCCGGCCTGGAGATGAGCCAGAACTCTCTGCGCCTCGGCTGGAGCTTTGAAGAGGTGGATGAGCGCCTCCACGGCATTATGGTCAGCATTTATAAGGCGGCCTCGGGTGCGGCCAAGGAATACGG
Organism: uncultured Eubacteriales bacterium; assembly: GCA_949744075.1. GTDB lineage: Bacteria > Bacillota > Clostridia > Oscillospirales > Oscillospiraceae > Vermiculatibacterium. Next base: position 6,993 of record CATJWI010000111.1, read on the forward strand.
CATGGAGGGCAACCTGGTGGCTGGCGCCAACATCGCCGGCTTCCTGAAAGTGGCCGACGCCATGCTGGCTCAGGGGATCGTGTAAGAGAAAAGTAGAAAATGAAAAAGGAGAGCGTGACGATGTCATGCTCTTCCTTTTTTGATGCTTGCAACAAAATTTGATTTATGATATATTATCCACGTATTACGAAAAGAAAGGAGCTCTGTTTTGTGAAGACAGCATATTGTGTTTCGGTGATTGGCCGCTGACCGGGAGGTCTGCGCAAGTCCAAGCCGCACTCCTCCCGGAAGATGACCAATAATCTTCAGGAGGAACCCGAAATGAACCGAGAAAATAAAAGAAAACAGTACGAAAAAGGCTATTATAAGACGCATCCCTGTAAAGATGTGTTTACCTGCAAGCAATGCGGCCGGCCTGTGTTCCCCGATGGGGCGGGCAGCGACCACCGCAACCACTGCCCCAACTGCCTTACCAGTCTCCATGTGGATATTGAGCCCGGAGACCGACAGAGCGACTGCGGGGGGATCATGGACCCCATCGCCGTCTGGGTCCGCAAGGGGGGAGAGTGGGCTATCATCCACCGTTGCCGCCGCTGCGGGGCCCTGTCCTCCAACCGGACAGCGGCGGACGACAACCCGCTGAAGCTGCTCAGCATTGCCGCCAAGCCTCTTGGGCAGCCACCCTTTCCCATTGAGCGTCTGGAGGATATGCAGGTTTTTTTAGGCTACTGAGGAGGGAACAGGGTTGAAATACAACTTATCCCTAAAAGAGGGAATGGATTTCTTTTCCAAGGATGGCCACCAAGGCTTTTCAGCAGAGGATATACGGGCGGCAGAGCAACGGGTCGGAGTTGCTCTGCCGCTGCCCTATGGAGATTTTTTGTCCGCTTATGGCCGCGATCCCATCAATACCCATCATAATCAGCTTTTTCGGCCGGAGGAGATGGCCACTACCTATCAACTGCTGGAAGAGGTCCTGAAAGAGTGGGGCCCTGAATTTGAAGCGGCTGTCAAGGCGGGCCGGGAGAAGGTGTATGCTCACAATGGATATTTTCAGCTGTGGCGGCGGCCCAAGGAGCAATGGCTTGCGGTGACGGAGAACTATCTGCTGATATGGTGTGAAAATCAAGGCGTGTGGAACGCCGGCTACCGGATAAAGGACCTGCTGGCGGGAGTGGAAGACCCGCCGGTCTATGTGAGCACGGAGGATGACCTTATCACCTTCCGCCGCTGTGCCGGTGGTACCGGAGATTTTCTATGGGAAATGCTGCGCCAGGCGGCTTACGGCTTCTATCCGGGCAGCAGAAAGACAGCTCGGGAAGAGATCATGGCCACTTTAGAGGCAGCCCAGGTGGAAGCAGACCGGCTGATGACGGTGCACGTGTTGGATGGCAGGGAGCATGTGTTTGGAACCTGCCTGGATGAAGAGGAAAATATTCTCTATGTCTACTATGGAGACGCCAACAGCCAAGAACTGCTCAGTTGCTGCAAGGATGGTTTGAACGGCGAGGGCAATAGTCCTCACCGCAATGTGGTCCTGGCTCCGCCGTCCCGGGCCAAGCCGGTTTTTAATCCCCTTCACCTGGCCCTGACTCCTGCCCAACAAAAGGACCTGGGGATGGAGCGGCCCAGACCGGAGGGCGGTATTCCCTTAAATCCTCTGATCGCCCTGGCCCTTCAACAGGCCACGGGGCAACGGCCCGCCACCGCTTACGACTGGACCCGGCTACTGGAGAAGGCCAAAATTCTAAAGCTCCATGTGGGCGATTCTATCCGTTTGGGGCAAAAGGACGACTCGACCATTTATATCCCCCCTCCGGGAGAGTTTTTTCCACCGGAGCCTTACTATTTTGATCTAAACAACTGGTCGGCCATCGGACGAATGAAAAATTTACGGACCTTGGTGATGGACAACCTTTACGTGGAGGACTTCTCCTTCCTGACCCAGTGCAAAAACCTGCGGTCTCTGTCCCTTTATGGGACTTCCTTCCGGGACTGCCGGCTGCTGTTGGAGCTGCCAAATTTGAAGAAAGTGGACCTGTACCTGTGCCAATTGGAGCACACTGAGGTGCTGGAAGGCTTAAAGATCGAGTGTCGCAGATAGGCAAAGGCCGAAGTCCTTTTGTAGGACTTCGGCCTTTGCCGTTCAGCGTTGAAAAAGGACCGTTGACCATCAAATGCAGCACTTTTTAATTTGATGTGGTATGATAGAAACAACAGGAGGTGAGGACCATGCGGTTCCAGCTGCAGATCGAGCCGGAGGAAGAGGAAGTGATCCGGGCTACAGTCCACCGACGCACCGAGCTGATCGACCGGATTGAGGCTTTGGTCAGAGGAGAGGGGAAAACGGACCGGCTTATAGGGTATGGCGAGGAAGACTGGAAAGAGTTGGCCTTAGAGGAGATCGAGTGTATCCTGGTCCAGGAAAACAAGACGTATGCCATAGACCGGAAGGGAAACCGGTACAGGCTGAAGGCCAGGCTGTACGAGATCGAACAGCAGCTTCCTGGCAGCTTTTTTCGCATCAACAAATCGGCCATAGCCAATAGAAGCCATATCCAGCGGTTTACCGTGGCCTTTAATGGGGCGGTCAATGTGGTATTCCGGTGCGGATATGAGGAGTATGTGTCCCGGCGCTGCTTCCGGGCCATCAAAGAAAGGGTGGGAATAAAATGAAGCCTCTCATGAAGCAATTTTTCCATAAGGGCCTGATGGCGGCGGCGGGCGGTCCAGTCGTTTTGGCCATCGTCTATTATTTTCTGGAGCGGTATGGGGTGGTAACTACACTTTCCGTGGGGGAAGTGGTCCGGGGGATCCTGACGGTGACATTGCTGGCCTTCATTGCGGGGGGAGCCCCTGTGGTCTATCAAATGGAGCGCTTGAGCCTGATGGCCGCCACCCTGATCCATGCGGGCTTCCTCTATGCCGACTATATCCTCATCTATCTTTTCAACGGCTGGCTCAAGCATTCTCTGACTCCGGTACTGGTGTTTACCCTTATCTTTTTTGCGGGGTATGCGGTGATTTGGCTCTTCATTTTCAACGGTATCAAAAGCAATGTGGAGCGACTGAACCGAAATATGGGGAAAGACAGAGCATAAAAAAGCCGGGGCCATAAGGCCCCGGCTTTTCTGATGTTGGTTTACTTACCCACGATCTCAGCGGTGTCGGTAGCGATCATCAGCTCCTCGTCGGTGGGGATCAGCAGGACCTTCACCTTGGAGTCGATGGCGGAGATGACGGCCTCCTTACCCCGGACGTTGTTGGCGTCTTCGTCCATCTTCACGCCCATGAACTCCAGGCCGGAAGCGATGGCCATCCGGGTGCCGGCGGCATTCTCACCCACGCCGGCGGTGAAGACGATGGCATCCACTCCGCCCATAGCGGCGGCATAGGCGCCGATAAGCTTCTTCACATTATACTGGAAGCTCTCCAGTGCCAGGTCGGCCCGGTGATTGCCGTCCTTAGCGGCGTCCTCCAGGTCGCGGAAGTCAGAGGACACGCCCGAGATGCCCAACACGCCGGATTTCTTGTTCAGAACATTCAGCATCTCCTTGATATCCATGCTATACTTGGTCATCACATACTCCAGGATGCCGGCGTCCAGATCGCCGGCGCGGGTGCCCATGGGCAGGCCAGCCAGGGGGGTGAAGCCCATGGAGGTGTCAACGCTCTTGCCGTGGTCCACAGCGGAGACGGAGGAGCCATTGCCCAAGTGGCAGGTGATGATCTTCAGGTCCTGAATGGGCTTGCCCAGCATGTCGGCGGCCCGGGCGGACACGTAGCGGTGAGAGGTGCCATGGAAGCCATAGCGGCGGACCTTGTCCTTCTCGTAGTACTCATAGGGCAGGGCATAGAGATAGGCTTTCTCGGGCATGGTCTGGTGGAAAGCGGTATCGAACACAGCCACCATGGGCACGCCGGGCATCACCTTCTGGCAGGCCTGGATGCCGGTGATATTGGCAGGGTTGTGGAGGGGGGCCAGGGGGATGCAGTCCTTAATGGCCTTCATCACATCGTCGGTGATGAGGACGGATTGGGCAAAGTTCTCGCCGCCGTGGACCACCCGGTGGCCGACGGCGTCGATTTCCTTCACGTCGGCAATGACGCCATGCTCCGGGGAGACCAGGGCGTCCAGCACGGACTGAATGGCCTCGGAGTGGGTAGGCATGGGGATCTCGAACTCCTTCTTCAGGTCCTTGGCAGGGACTTTGTGGGTCAGTCGGCCGTCGATGCCGATGCGCTCACAGAGGCCCTTGGCCAGAACATCGTGGCTGACCGAATCCATGAGCTGGTACTTGTGAGAGGAACTGCCTGCGTTGATAACGAGGATCTTCATGTGGGTTTTTCTCCTTCCAATTCTGTACATTCGGGACTTGTGCTTCAAGCAAAAAAATGTTACATTCAATAGATAGAACGGCTTGAAAATATCCGCTATATCTATTGTATAACTTTTTTCCAAAAAGGACAACTCTTTTTCCGCAAAAAATGGAAAAGTTGGGAGGCGCGCTATGAACGCTGTGGGCATCGTAGCAGAATATAATCCCTTTCACACCGGTCACCGGTATCATATTGCGGAGACCCGGCGGCTCCTGGGAGAAGATCGGCCGGTGATATGTGTCATGTCCGGCCACTGGGTCCAGCGGGGAGAGTGCGCCATTGCCGACAAATGGAACCGGGCGGCTATGGCACTTCAGGGCGGGGCCGATCTGGTCTTAGAGCAGCCTTTGCCCTGGGCCATCTCCTCCGCGGAGGGCTTTGCCCGGGGGGCGGTGGAATGTCTCAAGGCCACCGGTGTGGTTGGGACCATCTCCTTTGGCAGCGAGAGCGGACAGCTGGGAGAGCTGTGCCGGATCGCGGAAGGGATCCAATCGGAAGGATTCAAAGACGCCCTTTGGTCAGAGCTTGACAAGGGGATCTCCTTTGCGGAAGCGAGGCAGCGGGCGGCGGCCGCTGTCATAGGAAAGGGGGCGAAATTGCTCCAGGGGCCCAACGACAGTCTGGGCGTGGAATATATTCGGGCAGCGGGGAAAGACCTGGCCTTTGCAGCGATCAAACGACAAGGAGTTTCCCATGACAGCAATTGCGCTGGAGTAGATCATGCGTCTGCATCCTACCTTCGCCAGATACTCCGGCATGGGAACAGGGAAGAGGCATCAGCCTGGCTCGGGAATTTTTCTGCTGAGATCGCCTCTATGGAACCGATTGAACGGGCAATGCTGGCCCGGCTTCGCCAAATGGGGGAGAAGGATTTTGCGGCCCTTCCCGACAGCGGAGCCGCCGAAGGGTTCCCGGCCCGGCTGGTAAGGGTAGCGGGAAAGGCGCGAAGCTTGGAGGAATTTTACACTCTGGCGAAGACCCGGCGCTACGCCCACGCCCGGATCAGACGCCTGGCCCTATGGGCTTTCCTTGGGCTGACTGCGGCGGATCGCCCGGCCTCGGGGCCGGCTTACCTGCGGGTGCTTGGGATGAACGAACGCGGGAAGGACCTGCTGCGGGAGATGAAGAAAAGGGCTGCTCTGCCTCTTTTGACAAAGCCTGCCCACATCCGGACCCTGAGCGGGGAGGCCCAGACACTTTTTGCACTGGAGAGCCGGGGGACCGATCTGTTTGGGCTCTGTTTTGAAAAAACAAGACCCTGTGGCATGGAATATACCACAGGGCCGGTGATCTTGTAATGGATGAAAATCAGCTGCGGCGCAGCTTATCGATGATCTTTTCCTCAAAGGCATCTCCGTATTTCATGGCAGCTCCAAAGACCAGAAGCCCCGCCAGACCCAGCAGCGCCATTCCCCAAAGAGGGATCTGAAGGGCGGAGCCGCCCACGGCAGCAGCCACCAGCAGCCCCCAGGGACGGGCGATGAGCACCAGGAAAAAGAACCGGCGGAAGGGGATCTCGGTCAATCCGGCCATGATGCAGATTAGGTCGTCAGGGAAGAAGGGGAAAAGAAAGGCCAGGAACAAAAAGGTATCCCGCTTTCTCCGGATGATCTCTCCGTATTTTTCCCGGTTTTTGCTGCTGACGAACCACTCTACAAAGGGCTTTCCAATGACCCGGCTGAGCTGGAACACGATGACGGAACCCAGTACCACCGCACCCGCTGTCAGCAGGAAGGCGGGAAGGGCGCCGAACAGGACGGCCCCGGCTACTGTAGTCAGGTTGCTGGGGATGGGCGCCAGGATCACGGAGATGAGCTGTAGGAAAAAGAACACCAGATAGGAGTATGGGGAGAACCGCTGGATGTAGGCCTCCATCCCTTGCGGGGTGCGGATGGCCTCAAAGAAGCCGGAGCGCCAGAGTAGCCAGCAAAGCAGTCCCAGCATCAAAGCGGTGACTGTCAGCAAAACGCGCTGGGCGTTGCGTGCCTTTTCTCCTTCCATGCTTTTCCCTCCCCGCAGGTTTTCTGTAGGGTAGGATACCACATTTCGGGGGAAGAATCTATAGAGAAATCCAGACGATTTTCTTAAAACTTCATAAGAAAAGAAAAAAGCCACACCCGGCATCTGGGTGTGGTCACTTCATTCTTGTCAGCGGACTCCTATCATCGCTGGCTGGGAGTGACTGTAGTGCCGGTAAAGATCAGGTCATCCACATCATCCATTCGACGGTCATTCTCGAAAATCATAGTAACGCCTCCTTTCCTTCTAATCTATTTTGATAGTATACGCCCTTTTCAGAAGGAAGTCAAGAGCCTTTTGTTAATGTCATATAATTGTAACATATAATCGACAGAAAAATTTGTAAAAGTTGTGGATGACATAAAATGGGGGATTGGGGGTAGCGTCTGTTTGCAAAAGAAGGACCGGCGTATCGCGCCGGTCCTTCTTCGTTTTTAGTCCCCTTGTTCTTTAATAAGGCCCTCCCGGTATGCGGCAAGAAGGTCTTGCAGCGTCTGGATCTTTTCTCGAAGTTGGACCCCGGTATCGGTATCGCCCACCAGTACCCGCTGGGGCATGTTCTCCACGATCCGAACGCTTGGGGCACAGTCCCTGGGGTTCTCCTTCAGCTGGCTGAAGGGCTTGTGCTGGGCCAGGGCCAGGTGATGGGAATTGTAGATCAAGGTATAGCCCCCAAACCCAGTCTGCCGCTGATATGCTTTGGAGATCCCACCGTCGATGACGAACAGCAGTCCTCCGCCCCGGATGGGACTCTCTCCCTCTTTTTCCTTCACGGGCACATGGCCGTTGACAATGTGGGAGTGGGAGGGATCCAAGCCAAATTCCCGCAGGATCATCTCGCAAGTGTCCCGCCGCTTTACGTGGGTGTAATAGGGATTGTAGATCTCCACATGAGTCTTCTTATCGGCGATGAAATACCGTTCAAAGGTGGATATCTTGCTCTTACCAAAGAGGGGAGACTTGGGCCCTGCCCATAAGTACCAGAAGTAGTCCACAGCGCTCTCCTGCTCGGGAGAGCCGGGCGCACTGTAAAAAGCGGAGCGGACCTTGGCGTCGATGGCGTCCAGGTAGGCCCGGCCGGCATATTCCCGGCTGTCCAGGGTGACCTGGTCAAACTCTCCCGCCTCGGTCATAGGGATACAACCGTGGTAAAGCAGGTTGCTGTTGACCACTTTGTACATCCCGCCCCGGCTCAGCAGGAAACGAACGTGCTTGCGCAACAGGCTGCTGTGCCGGAAGGAAGCGGTAAGCCGGTCCATCAACTCCTGCTCCCCGGAGGAGAGGGCCATGGGGTCCTTTGGGTCTATTGTAGGGAAAGAGCGGTCCAGCATCTCGTATTTCTTGCCGTCCAGCTCCACCGTGCCGGCCTCAAAGTCCACCTTGGGCAGCAGGATGCGGCTGTCCATGCCGTATTCCGGATGGCGCTGAAGTATTTGACATTCCAGCTTCAACTCGATGATGGCCATGGCCTTGTGCATCTTAGAGGCCAAGGCGGTATCCACCGGGTCATATATGTTTTCGTCCAGCACATGGGGCAGGAACCGCTCACAGGGATCGTCACCGTAGACGTTGGCGGCGAACATGGACAGGGGCCGCAGGTTGATACCGTAGCCGTCCTCCAACTGGTCAAAGTTATTATAGCTCACGCCCCGGCGCAGGACGCTGGCCACACAGACCTGGTTACCCATGGCGGCGCCCAGCCAGGCGATATCGTGGTTGCCCCACTGGATATCCACCTCGTGGAACCGGCGCAGCTCCTCCAGGATACGGTCGGCGTGGGGTCCCCGGTCAAAAATGTCCCCTAAGATATGGAGGCTATCTACAGCACATTCTTTGATCAGATCGCAAAACTGGGCAATGAAGGCGTCAGAGGTGCCGGTGGACACGATGGAGGAAATGATCTCCTCATAATACCGCTCTTTGTTGTCCTCGTCGTCGGCGTGGAGCAGCTCGTCGATAATGTAAGAGAAATTGGGGGGGATCTTTTTCCGGACCTTGGAGCGGGTGTACTTGGAGGAGACTTCTTTGCAGACTTGGATCAGTCGGTAGATCGCCAGCCGGCACCAGTTGTCATATTCCTCCGGGGCCATCTCCCCCCGAAAGCGGGTCAAGGCGTCCATAGGAGTAGAGATCAGCATGGACAGCTCCTCCCGCTCCTTTTCTGACACCGAACGGGAGAAGAGGGCCTCGATCTTGTCTCGGATAATGCCGGAGGCGTTGGCCAACAGGTAACTGAACGCGTCGTATTCTCCGTGGAGGTCGCTGAAGAAATATTCCGTCCCCTTGGGCAAACGGCAGATGGCGTTAAGATTGATGATCTCCGCCGAGGCAGCTAAGGCTGTGGGATAGGTGCGGGATAGAAGCTGCAAATAATGAAGGTCCGTCATGCCATTACCCCCGTTTTTGTACTGGTAAATTTATTATAGCACACCCCTATGTCAAAGTCAGCAAAAACAGAATGGAAAGTTTAAAAACTTATCCAAGCTGCTTCGGAAACATCCGTCGGAAGCCATCGGGGACCGGAGCGGTAAATGTAAAAGATGTTCCGGCTTTGGGATCTGTCAGAGCCAGGCGGTGGGCATGAAGGGCCAGGCGGCCCATCGGGTCGGTGGCGGCGCCGTATTTTTCATCCCCGGCAACCGGGTGGCCGGACTCGGAAAGATGGACCCGGATCTGGTTTTTGCGGCCGGTATCGATGGAGACGTTTAGTAGGGTGTATCCCTTTCTGCGCTCCAAAACCGTGTAACGGGTCAGAGCCTCTTTTCCGGTTTTTCCTCTGGTGGAATATACCCTATGGATCCGATTTTCGGTGAGTAAGGAGCGGAAGAGACCGGCATCCGGCAGGCCGTCACCCTCCACCACAGCAAGATACTCCCGCCGGGAGACAAGATCATTCCAGTTCTCCTGAAGGGCCTGCTTTAGCTCCTGGTTTTTGGCAAAGAGCAGCACCCCGGAAGTATCCCGGTCCAAACGGTGGACCACAAAAAGACGGCTCCGGGGCTCTCTGCCCCGGAGATTGTCTGCAAGAAGTCGGTATGCTGTCCGCTGATGCCTGTCCTCCGTGGACACAGACAGCAATCCAGCAGGCTTATTAATGACCAAAAGTCCATCATCCTCATACAGGACGGGAAAGGGAAGAGAGGTACCCTTGGATGCGGGCAGAAGGGTGACCTGTGCCCCGGGGCGCAGGGGATGGTCAAACCGGGTCCGGGGGACTCCGTCTACCAGTACCTGTCCCCGGGAGAGAAGATGCTTGACGCTGTTTCGGGACTGGCCGTTTATATGGGCCAGCAAAAAGTCCAGCAGAAAAGCGGGTTCTTCCACCCGATATGTGGTTTCCTTTGCCATGACCTACCTCCAAAAAAGAGCCAGGCGGAAAATGCCGCCTGGCCGGAATATCAGACCTGAATGGATGCAGTATCTTTCAGGTGGAGCCACTTCTCCAGCTGCTGGCGGGGCAGGAGCTGGTTCACCAGCAGTGCCACCAATACACCGATGCCGGTATCCAGCATACGGTTCAAGGCGTAATCAATGTGGTTGGCGGGAGTATTGAAGAGGATGATGCACAGCACCACACCGCCGGGCTGTACCGCGCCGGGCCAGCGGAACAGCACAGACAGCGAGATCAACACCAGCACCCCCAAAAACAGGCACGGCAGCCGGAGAAAGTAATTCCCGTCCGGATAGAACTGATGCTCGACCCAGTAAAAACCAAGGCCCAGGAATCCGCCGATAATGGTGCCGATGAGCCGGTTTCCGCCGTTGCGCCAAGAGTCGCCCATGTCTGAGCCCAGGCCGAAAATGGCGCCAATGCAGGCAAAGGTGGGGTTCCGTCCGGGAAGAAAGGCATAGAGGAGGGCGCACAGTGTGGCGGCCAGGGCCGTCTTGATGCTCCGCAGACCCAAGCCGGGCAGTGGGGCGTGGACAGGATGATGTTCCTTCAATGGGATCGCCTGCTTTCTCACATTCGATTGCCAAATTATTTTACTCCACCGCACGCCGGATAGCAAGAGCCGTCTGTCCCGAAATTTCTTGAGAAAAGAGATGGAAAATGGTATAATCAAACCAATTTAGGCATAGGAGGAAGGGCTATGAGAGGAAAAATGGCATATCTTTGGGCGGCGGTTCTTTGCTGCCTGGCGGTGCTGATCCTTCCTCCGGCGGAGTGCGCCGGCTTTTCGGATGTGGAAGAAGACAGCTGGTACGAGGCGGCGGTGGATGAGATGGCGGAGAGGGGACTTCTCCATGGGTATCCGGACGGCCGGTTCGGTCCCGAGGATCCTATCACCGCCGCCCAGTTTGTCGCCATTGCCGTCCGTTGTGCCGGACTGCCTCCGGCCTCGGGACAGACCGCCCACTGGGCGGCAGGCTCTTTGGCGGCGGCCCTTCAGGCGGGCTGGTATGATTGGGACGAGCTCCCACCCACCGGCGAAACCTTTGACCAACCCATCTCCCGGCAGTTGGCCATAAAAATATTAATGAAGGCGCTATTGCCGCAGGCGAAAGGGGATTTCAACAGGCAGAGCGCCAGAATACAAGATTTTGCAGATTTGAACGGGCGCTATTATGAGGCGGTCCTGGCTGCCTATGAATACGGTGTCGCCACCGGAGACGAGGCTGGGCGGTTTCGGCCGGAGAGCAGTCTTACCCGTGCGGAAGCATGTACCCTTTTTCTACGCGCTCTGGCAAAGACCGGCGGCACAAAGGAAACGGTCTCGGAGGTTTTTGATATAGAGACCAGCCCCCTTCAGCCTGTGGTCTCTTCCGGGGGCACGGTGAGCAAAAACGGTTGGCTTCAGGTAGTCGGCACCCAGCTTTGCAACGAGGCCGGAGAGCCCATCGTCCTCCGGGGCATGAGCTCCCACGGGCTTCAATGGTATGGGCAATATACCGGCAGAGCTTCTATTGAGAACACGGCTGCCAACGGCGCTAACGTGTTCCGGGTCGCCATGTACACCGGGGAAGGGGGGTATCTCAGTCAGCCGGAGTCCATGACGCAGCAGTTGATACAAGCGGTGGATAACGCTATTGGCAACGACCTGTATGTGATCATCGACTGGCATATCCTCTCTGATGGAAATCCCATGTCTCACGTGACCGAGGCGGAGAGCTTTTTTTCCGGCATGGCAGCCCGCTATGCCCAGTATCCTAATGTCCTCTACGAGATCTGTAACGAGCCCAACGGAAACGTGACCTGGGCCGGAGAGGTAAAGCCCTATGCGGAGCGGATCATAGCCGCCATTCGGGCTTGGTCGCCCAGGGCGGTGATCCTTATTGGGAGCCCTACCTGGAGCCAGGATATCCATTTGGCGGCCGCCAACCCGGTAGTGGGGGAGAATTTGATGTATACCCTCCATTTTTACGCCGGGACTCATGGCAAAGAGCTGCGGGATCGGATCGACGATGTTCTGTCTTCCGGCCTGCCCGTTTTTGTTTCGGAGTGGGGAACCAGCCGGGCCGACGGTAGCGGAGGGGTATTCCTGGAAGAGTCCGCGGTATGGCTGGACTTTTTGGCGCAGCGGAACATCAGCTGGTGCAACTGGTCTCTCTGTGATAAAAGCGAGACCTCGGCGGCCCTCCGTCCCGGCACTTCCCTGGAGGGCCCTTGGGGGGAAGTGGATATGACAGACTCGGGGAAATTTGTATTCTCCAGATTTTTACATTAGAGGAGAAGAGACTATGGAAGATTTTCAAAAGCTGTTAGACCTCTGCTGTGGAACGGGCAGGAGGGTCTATATCCAGACGCATAATTTTCCCGATCCGGACGCCATCGCCTCGGCCTACGGCCTGCAAAAACTGCTTGCCCACTTTGGTGTGGAGACCAGCATCTGCTATGGCGGGCGTATCGACAAGCTCAGCGCCTCCAAGATGCCCAAGCTCTTTCACATCCAAATGACCCCGTATGACACCCTTCGGGCCACCATGGTGGACTCTGATCCCATTATCTGCGTCGACAGTCAAAAGAACGCGGGGAATATCACAGATTTTATTGGGGATGAGATAGCCGCCATTGACCACCATCCCACTTATGTGCAGGAAGACTACCAGTATGCCGATCTGCGGATCACCGGAGCCTGCGCCACCATCATCGCAGACTATTACCGCCAGATGGGCCTCACACCGGATGAGGATACCGCCACCGCACTGCTATACGGCTTGAAAATGGATACGCTTCAATTTTCTCGTGGCGTTACCGCGCTAGATATCGCCGTCTTTGCATTCCTGCATCCTCTGTGCAACCAAGAAAAGCTGGCCTTTCTGGAGCGGAACAATATGGAGTTCCAAGACCTGAAGGCCTACGGTGCCGCCATTGAAAATATTGAGCTATACGGGGCCAGTGGTTTTTCCCACATCCCCTTTTCCTGTTCCGACGCCATGATCGCAGTTCTGGCCGACTTTATCCTCTCCCTTCACGAGGTGGATATTGCTATTGTCTCCTCTGGCCGGGAGGACGGCGTCAAGATATCCGTCCGCTCCGAAACGCCTGGGATCCACGCCGGAGAATTGACCCATAGGGCATTGAACGGAATAGGCGATGGCGGCGGCCACGCTACCATGGCCGGTGGTCTGATCCCCAAAAGCCATCCGCAGGGCCAATATTTTAAAGAGGAACTGAGAGACCGCTTTTTGTGCGAGATCGAACAGATGGAGGCAATACAAAGATAGAGCAGGAAAAGGCTTGAAGCATTTCGCTTCAAGCCTTTTTTGTTTTTGGTTGGAGTGCAACCATAGGGCTAAGAAGGTCAGTTATACCAATGGTTTACAGGCCGTCGACAAAGGGTTTCGCACAAACCATGAATACCCGTAGATGTGGGAAATGGCTTTTGTGGGAAGGGGGCTTTTTATTGTGAAACAGTTCCGTTATACGCTTTAGGTACTATTTGACAAATATACGACATTGTGTTATATTTAAAAAGTCAACACAGCGTCATACATCGAGGAGGCTGAAACATGAATCAACAAATATCCGATGCTGAACTTGAAATTATGAAAATCGTATGGGGAGACCAGTCGGAAGTAACAGTGTTTTCCTACATTATGGACGAGCTGGCAGCCAGGGGAAAGCCTTGTCAAAAGAACACGCTGATCGTGCTGCTGTCACGGCTGATTAAGAAAGGCTTTTTGAGCGCCAAAAAAATCGGGCGCCGCAACGAATACACCACTCTTGTCTCAGAGGAGGAATATCAGAAGGCGCAGACGAGAACCTTTCTGGATAAAATCTACGAAGGTAGTGCAAAGGGTCTGGTTTCTAATCTGATCATGGGTGATTTGTTGACAGATGCAGAATATGGGGAATTGAAAAAACTATTGGAGAAAGGACGAGAACAATGAATATGATTTTAAAATTATTTTTGTCTATGTCCTTTTCCGGCGCACTCCTTATTTTGGTACTGTTGGGAAGCAAACCATTTTTGAAGGATAAAATCAGCCGACAATGGCAGTATTACATTTGGCTTGTTGTCATTGTGCGGTTGTTGTTCCCCTTTGGGCCGGAAACAAGCCTGATGGGGAAGGCCTATCAAGCCCTTGACCTGACAATCACCCAGGCTGCTCCTTTGCCCCAGCAACAGCCCATGCAAAATACGCCGGGGGATCACTTTGTTTCTGCTGTCGGATCGGAACAGAGCAACGAAAATCGAAACAATCCGCCAGAGGGTGAAATAGCCGCCCATCCGTTTCAAGAGATAGGGGCGCTGCTGGTCAGTCATATCTGGCTGGTTTGGCTGGTGGTGGCGTTGGGGCTGCTGATACGAAAAATAACTGTCTACCAAGGTTTCCAGCGGTATATCGACGCCGGATCGACCCCGGTTTCCGACAGCGAACTGTTAGACCGGCTTTCCATCCTTGCCCAGCGGGAGGGGATCAAGAAGCCGATAGAGCTTTGTGTCAACCCGCTGGTTTCTTCCCCATTGCTGATTAGATTTTTTCATCCCTGTGTTGTATTACCCAGCGTGACTATTTCCGAAAAGGACTTTTCATGTACTGCCCTCCATGAGCTGACGCACTACAAGCGACGGGATATGCTGTATAAATGGCTGGTGCAATTGACCGTCTGTCTGCATTGGTTTAATCCCCTTGTGTATCTCATGAGCCGGGAAATCACCAAGGCGTGTGAATTTTCCTGTGATGAAGCTGTTCTCGCTAAAATGGGCTGTGACAAGGCCCGGGACTATGGGGAAACCCTGCTTAACGCTATGGTAGCGGTGGGAAAGTATCAAGAAAACTTTGGAGCGGTTACGCTGAGCGAAAACAAAGAGCTCCTAAAGGAAAGGATTGGCGCAATTATGAACTTCAAGACGAGGTCAACAGCGACACGGGTTATGACTGGTACGCTGACCCTATGTGTCATGTTCGGAGCGGTTTTCGTTGGCATTTACCCTGCCGCCGCAGTTAATCAGCCGTCCAGTCTCCCTCCGACATATGAGAGCAAACGTCCCACACAGGCGGGGACAAAGGTGGATAGCGACGATCCCGCTTCTCAGGCAGAGCGGTACTATGAGGCTGACAGCTTGCCGCTATTTGGAATTGCTTTCTCCCGGCTGGATGAAAACAACCAAAAGCAGTGGCTTGATAAGCTCTATGAGGACGGTGATTTTGCGTTCTTCTCTGTCGCTGTGCGTAGTCTTGACATGAACTCCTCTCTGTTGGCTGACTTTGCAGAAAAGGCGTATTCTGAGAAAGAAATGGCTATTTTCTCCACCCTGGCGGACTGCATGGACAAAGCGGAGTTGGCGTCCTGGTTAGACCGGGCGTTAGAGGATGGAATATGGAGCTTTCAATCCATTCTGTTTGATAAGCTGGGCAAAGACGAGGATTTTGACGAATTGAAGGAAAATAACGAAAAGGAATGGGCCGAAGCGCAAGTAGCAGAATATCAGGCGGTGGGCGTTACAATGGATGGAAAGGGCTATTACTATGCGAGCCAGCTCGTCAATATCTTTCTGGACATCAGGGCCAACGGAGCCTTATATACACTGAATACAAATCCGAAAGGAACTGTCAATATCAAAATCATTCGGGATGGGGATGATAAAATCACAGGCGTTGCCTATATGACTGAGGCGGAGGTAACACAACTGCTGGAAGATATGAGCGACGCAGGGGAATAGCAATAATAAAAGCGGAGTGCCCTTATAAGATACTCAAATCCTATAAGGACACTCCGCATGGTCGGAGCGGCGGGATTCGAACCCGCGGCCTCTTGGTCCCGAACCAAGCGCGATACCAAGCTTCGCCACGCCCCGCTAAAACGCAAGTGTTATTATAGCGGTATCCCCTTGGAATGTCAAGTCCTCTCTCTGCAAGGCTGTCATAAAATTCCATTGCATACTCCGGCCTGGAAGGTCATAGACTGTCCAGGACAAAGGAGTGGAACCATATGGAAAAAACGGCAGGACGGAGAACCTATCAAAAGAGCAGAGGACAGAAGACGGTCCTGGGAGAGAAGGAAAAGCGGCGGCTTGGGCAGCTGGGCGCCTGCCTGGTGCTTTTCGTTGTCGTCTTTTTTGCCAAGGGGACGGACAGGCTGGGCGAGCTTCAGGCAAATCTGACCCGGGCCCTTCAGGCCAACGTGGACTTTCAGGCCGTCTTTACGGATTTGGGATGGTCGATTGCCTCGGGGCGCCCGGTGGGAAAGACGCTGAACAGCCTGTGGTCCGACGTGTTCATCCCTTCGACTCCCATTGTGCCCACATCTCTGCGGAACGGCCCGTTGTATCTGTCCGTCCAACAGGAACTGCGTAAGGGGAGTTCCGCCTCCGCCAGGCTGCTCTCAGGCACCCATGGACCTGAGCAGGAGGATATCGCCGACCCGATGGCCGCCAGCGGCGCAGTGACCGTTCCTCAGCCCGAGCCCACTCCGGAGCCGTCCATCACCTACGTGGAATACAACGGCCCTGCCCTGCCGGACAACACCACCATGGACCGTTACGCATTGGGCCTTCAGGAGACTGTATCTCCGGTCATGGGCCACATGACATCCCCCTTCGGATGGCGGGACCACCCCATTGAGGGCGGGGAAAAGTTCCACTGCGGGGTGGATCTGAAGGCGGATACCGGCACTCCGGTCCTGGCCTTCGCCTCAGGCACCGTGGACTACATCGGAGAGAGCGACGTCTATGGCCAATATCTCCAGCTTCGTCATGAAAATGGGGTCACATCCTTCTATGCCCACTGCTCAAAGCTCTGTGTCCAGCAGGGGCAGTCTGTGGCGGCGGGGGAGAAGGTAGCGGAATCCGGGGCAACCGGGGAGGTCACGGGGCCGCATCTGCACTTTGAGATGCGGAAGGACGGCGTGCGGCTCAATCCCGCCTATTATATCGATAACCAGCCGTGAAAGTTCGGAAGACAGAGATCAGCAAAGGAGCCCTGCTGGCCCTGGCAATCATTTACTATTTAGATTCCAGCGGTGCGGTAGTCTGGGTACTGGCGGGGTGTCTTCTCCATGAAGCGGGCCACTGGATGGCTATTAAGCTGTTGGGCGGAAAAGTGGTCAGCTTCAGCCTGACCCTTGGGGGTGCAGAGCTACGGCTATCTGCGACTCACCCGTTGCCGCCCCGGAAAATGCTGCTTGCCGCTGTGGCGGGACCTTTGGCCAATCTTATCGCGGTGGCCGCCTCCATGTGGTTGGCTCAGCGGGGGGCAGGGGAACGGCTGTACCTTTTTGCAGGCGTGAATTTGGGCCTGGCCCTGTTCAACCTGCTGCCGGCCGATTGGCTGGATGGAGGCAGAGTGTTGAAGAGCCTCTTTGCCTGGTTTGGACGATCGGCTGCGGGGGAGCGTCTGACCCGCATTTTTTCCGGCGTGGTTGCCGCCATCCTTCTGAGCTTTGGCGGCCTGCTGTTCTGGCAGAGCGAAGGGCGCAATTTCACCCTGTTGGCCGCAGGGCTTTGGATGGTTGCGGTCGCCGGCCGGGAAGGGCTTCAAACCCATTTTTGAAAAGCAGCGAAAAAAAGAAAATTTTGCTTGCATCCCGAAGAATTTTATGTTAAGATAACTAAGTCTGAATAAAGGGTGTTCCGCTGCGGTGCAGTCCGGAGAGACGGACGGCAAAAAAGCCGGAATGAACGCCTATAAATTAGGAGGAAAGTAAATATGGATCTGATGCAGGCTTTTACCGCCAAGTATGTGAAGGAAGAGCCCCCCAAGGCCAACATTGGTGACACCGTTCGGGTGCACGTCCGGGTCAAGGAAGGCAGCCGCGAGCGTATCCAGGTCTTCGAGGGCACTGTGATCGCCAAGAAGCATGGCGGCATTGACGAGAGCATCACCGTTCGCCGGATTTCTTACGGCGTCGGTGTGGAGAAGGTCTTCCCCCTCCACGCCCCCGCAGTGGAGAAAATCGAGCTGGTACGCCGGGGCAAGGTCCGCCGGGCCAAGCTGTATTACCTGCGCGGCCGCGTGGGCAAGGGTGCCAAGCTCAAGGAGAAGCTGTAAGAGATTGCAAAAAAGGAGCGGGAAACCGCTCCTTTTTTCCATTTTGGATTTGGAGGTAGTTACATGGAAATCAAGGAAAAGAACGTCACCCTGAAAAATGGCAAGGCCGCGCTCATTCGCCCCCTGATGATGGAAGACGCCCCTACAGCCTTGGCCCTTCTCCAGCAAGCTCCGGCGGAGCTTCCCTATCTCCTGCGAGAGCCCGGTGAAATGAAAGAGGACTCTGTACATGAGGTCCATATGATCGGAGAGCACTCTGATTCTCCCAACCATATCCAGCTGGGCGCCTTTTTAGACGGCGAGTTGGTGGGGATGGTCACTTTGGAGCGGATGGGAGAGTACCGAAAGATCCGCCACCGTGGCAAGTTCAGCATCCTTTTGAAGAAGGCGGCTTGGGGTGTGGGCCTTGGCAAAAGCATGATGAGCGCTATCATTGAGGCCGCCCCCACCATTGAGATCGACCAGATTGAGCTGCGTTGCATGAGCTCCAACCAGCGGGCCATCGGGCTCTATGAGAAAATGGGCTTCCGTACATGGGGCATCTTGCCCCGGGCCAACCGCCGCACCAACGGCTGCACCGAGGACGAGACCTGCATGGTTTTGGCCCTCTGAGCCTTTATGCCATACCGGCTTTGAGAAGGCCCAGGGCCAAAAGATGCAGGGGATACAGGATATACCAAAGATACTTTCCGCCCGGCAGGTCCAAGCCCTTCTTTCCGTTGTAGAAAAAGGTGAGGCCGACGCCTAGCAGCGGCCCCAGGCCGTTGAGCAGGAAGTTGCTCAAACGAAAGCCCTCGGTCAGCCACAGGTAGAACAGCCGCCAGCGGCTGGCGGGGTATAGGAAAAGCCACAACAGCGCCTTTTTGCCCGTGGGCCATTTATCGCTGAGATAAAATACCAAAATAAACAGGATGTACCGCCCATTGCCTTCAAAAAGCGTGAAATGCCAGGCGAGGACGACCACAAGAGCGGCCAAGGCATACCCAAGCCCAGGCCGCTTTTCATTTCCCCGGTCCATAAGACGCAGGGTGAGCAGACCGGCCAACAGGGTGAACAGGATATTTCCGTGGTTTCCAAACAGCAAAAAGTAAGGATATTCTGCCATAAAGGCAAACAGCAGCAGACGCAGGGCATATTTCTTAAAATCCTTGGTGTGGCGGTACCCATTGGCGATAGAGAATAAAAAAATAGGCGCGGCGATACGGCCAATGTAATGAGACGCATGAAACAGGCCCTCAAACAGCTCCGCAGAGAGCTCCGGAAATAATTGCGGTAATAAGAGTACGGGCGGGTAGAGATAGGCGATATGGTCGTAGAGCATGGATAGCAGTGCAATGAGCTTTAACGTAAAAAATGACATGATTTTCCCTCCTTATATCGATAGAATAAGGGAAAAATCTTACAGAAGAACGAACAAATCTCTTTCAACATTCTTACAAAAGGGGGCGCGGTCATGAATATCCAATGGTATCCCGGCCATATGACCAAGACCCGGCGGCAGATTGAGGCCGATCTGGGTCAGGTGGACATGGTGGCTGAGATCATCGATGCCAGGATCCCCATTTCCTCCCGGAATCCGGATATCGACGCATTGGTGGGTGAAAAGCCCCGTCTGGTGGTCCTGAACCGGGCCGATCAGGCAGACCCGGAGGGGAACCGGCTGTGGAGCAAGTATTTTCGGGAGAAAGGCTATGCCGTTATCGAGACGGACGCCAAAACAGGGAAGGGGGTCAACCAGTTTTCCACCGCCGCCAAAACGCTGCTGAAAGAACGGATCCAGCGTTGGCAGGCCAAGGGTCAGGTGGGCCGTCCGGTGCGGGCCATGGTGGTGGGGGTCCCCAATGTGGGAAAGTCTACCTTTATCAACCAGGTGGCTAAACGGAAATCGGCCAAAGCGGGAGACCGGCCCGGTGTGACCCGGGGCAAGCAATGGGTCACAGTAGATCAGGGGCTTTCCCTTTTGGATACCCCCGGCATCCTTTGGCCCCGATTTGAGGATGAGCGGGTGGGGCTCCACTTAGCCTACACCGGAGCGGTGAAGGACGATATCATGGATGTAGAGACCTTGGCCTGCCACCTGATGAATGACCTGGCCAAAAGATATCCGGCTATGCTGGAAGAGCGCTATAAGCTCTCCGACCTTTCCCCGGCGGAAGGGATGGATCCCGTTGCCTATGGTTATGAACTGCTCCAGACTGCTGCGGCAAAGCGGGGCTTCCGCATCTCCGGAGGAGATGTGGACACCGAGCGGATGGCCCGGATCCTGTTGGACGAGCTTCGTGGGGGCAAGTTAGGCCGCTTTACACTTGAAATACCTCAGGAGGTGGCGCAATGAGCGTTCCCCTTTGGAGCTATGAGGAGGAGTGCTGGGCCCAGGGATATACCATGGTCTGCGGCGTGGATGAGGCGGGGGCCGGCCCCTTGGCCGGTCCGGTCTATGCCGGTGCGGTCATTTTACCTCACCATATCAGTCTTGAAGGCTTGAACGACTCCAAACAATTGACTGAGAAGCGCCGTGAAGTGATTTTCCCTGTCATAAAAGAGACGGCCTTGGCTTGGGCTGTGGCCAGTGTGGATGCCGAAGAGATCGACGCCACTGATATCCTCAGCGCGCGGATGAAGGCTATGCAGCTGGCCATAGACGCTTTGACGCCGAAAGCGGACTTTGCCCTTGTGGATGGCAACCGGGACAAAGGGAAGTGTGCGGCTATAACGCATTCTCACAGAACGATCGTAAAGGGAGACAGCCTGTCGATGTCCGTTGCGGCAGCCTCTATTCTGGCAAAGGTGAGCCGGGACCATTTCATGCGGGAAATGGCGGAAAAATATCCGGAATATCACTTTGAACGACACAAGGGATATGGCACTAAGCTACACTACGAGATGTTGGATCAATATGGTCCCAGCCCCATCCACCGTCTGACCTTTTTGAAAAAGTGGGAGGAGCGGAGATGAGCGCCGGGGGAGACCGGAAGCTCCTGGGCCGCTGGGGAGAAAGTGTTGTGGCCGAAGACCTGCGCCGCAATGGATGTACGATCTTATCCGCCGGGTGGCACTGCCGGATGGGGGAGATCGACCTGATCGCCTCTGACGGGACCTATTTGCGCCTGGTGGAAGTGAAGCTCCGGAAGGACGCCCATTTTGCCCAGGCCCGGGAGTTCGTGGACCGGAGGAAACAGGAAAAGCTGCGCCTGGCAGCCCAGCTCTATCTGGCGGAAAATCCCACCACGCTGCAGCCCCGTTTTGATGTGGCCGAGGTCTATGCCCCGGAGGGAATCGCCACAAAGGCGCCGAAGATCCTCTATATCGAAAATGCGTTTTAAGGGAGCGAGTACATATGCCAAGGGTATTTGACGGACATTGCGACACCGTATTGCGCTGTTACCAGCAAGGCGGCAGCTTTCGAAGGAACAACGGACATTTGGACCTGGAGCGCATGGCTGCCTATGGGGGGTGGGCCCAGTTTTTCGCCTGCTTCGGGGAGCCGGAGGACATGCCCAGAAGACCGCTATACCAGGTATTTCAGGAGGAGGTCGCCCTCTTTCGGCGGGAATTGGCCGCCAATGCCGATCTGATCGTCCATTGCCGAACCGCCGCAGAGGCTGAGGCCGCCTGGGCCCAGGGGAAAAATGCCGCTTTCCTCTCTGTGGAGGGGGCGGAGCTTCTGGACTGTGATCTTGCCAAGCTGGAGGAGGCCTACAAGCTTGGGGTCCGGGCGGTAAATCTGACCTGGAACCATGTCAATCTCCTTTCCGGCACTAATGTGGAGGAGCCCGGGCGAGGGCTAACTGTCCAGGGGAAAGCCTTTGCCCGCAGGATGCAGGAGCTGGGGATGCTGATCGATGTGTCCCATCTCTCCGATCCCGGGCTTTGGGACGTTGTGGAGCTGGCGGAAAAGCCGTTCTTTGCCAGCCACTCCAACAGCCGAAAAATATGTTCTCACCCAAGAAACTTGACCGATGAGCAATTTACTGCCATAATAGAGAAGCGGGGCGTAGCAGGACTCAATCTGTGCGACGAGTTCCTGGGTCCTGCCCCCACAGTGGACACCATCGTTTCCCACGTGGAGCACTGGTTCTCCCTGGGCGGGGAGGAGAACGTCTCTCTGGGCGGCGACTGGGACGGGATCGCCCATCCTCCCGCCGGCGTCACCGGGATCCAGGATATTGGCAAGTTGGCCGACCGCCTTTTGCAAATGAATTACCCCGAGGACCGGGTCAAGGGTCTGTTCTACAATAACTTAATGAGGGTCGTGAGAGAAGTATGTACTACGTAAGTACCAGAGATCGACTGCAAAAGACCACTGTGTCTGGCGCTATCGCCTATGGATTGGCCCCCGGCGGCGGGCTCTATACTCCGGAGGCGGTGCCCTCCCTGGCCGGCAACGCCCTGAATACCCTGAAGAATATGACCTATCAGCAGCGGGCTGTCTACCTGATGAATATGTACCTGGACAGCTACTCTGCCTCTGAACTTACCAGCTTCTGCTCCAAAGCGTACGGGGGCGGAAAGTTTGACGATCCCGCAGTGGCCCCGGTGCGCAGGGTGGACGATACTACTTACGCTTTGGAGCTGTGGCATGGCCCCACCTGCGCCTTTAAAGATATGGCGTTGCAGATGCTGCCCCATCTCCTCACCGCAGCCCTGCGTAAGGAGGGGGAGGAGAAGACCGCCTGCATCCTGGTGGCCACCTCCGGCGACACGGGCAAGGGGGCCCTGGAGGGGTTCCGGGATGTCCCCGGTACCCGGATCCTGGTTTTCTATCCGAGAGATGGGGTCTCCGCCATTCAGGAGCTGCAGATGAACACCCAGGAGGGGGCCAATGTAGGGGTCTGCTCAGTGGTGGGCAACTTTGACGATGCCCAGACCGGGGTGAAGCGAATCTTTTCCGATCCCGCCCTAAAGGAGGAGCTGGCCAAGCGGGGCTATTTCCTGTCCTCGGCCAACTCTATCAACTGGGGACGGGTGCTGCCCCAGATCGTCTACTATGTCTCCGCCTATTGTGACCTGATGAAGGAAGGGGCCCTGGAGAAGGGGGATAAGCTGAATGTCTGCGTTCCCACCGGCAATTTCGGCGACATCTTGGCGGCATACTACGCAAAGCAGATGGGCGTGCCCTTGGGGCGGCTGATCTGCGCTTCCAACAGCAATAATGTCCTTACCGACTTTATCCAGACCGGAGTTTATGACCGCAACCGGCCCTTCTACAACACCATTTCTCCCTCCATGGACATTCTGATCTCCTCCAATCTGGAGCGGCTCCTCCACGCCTACACTTTTGGCAACGCTGAGCAGGTCAAAGGCTATATGGAGCAGCTCAACAGCACCGGGCGGTATCAGGTCTCCGACGAGGTAAAGAAAAAGCTGGACAAAGACTTTGCTGCCGCTTTCTGTGACGACGAGGCCGCCAAGGCGGCCATCGGCAATATGTGGAGAGAAAAGCAGTATCTGATCGATCCTCACACCGCCGTGGCAGTGGACGCTCTGGAGCAGTATCGGGCAAAGACGGGCGACGCCGCTCCCGCCCTGGTGGTCTCCACTGCCAGCCCCTTTAAATTCTGTCCTGCCGTCATGGAGGCGCTGGGGGGCAAGGAACCCGCCCACGGGCTGGACAGCATCCAGCAGCTTTCCGACCTCACTGGCATCGCCGCCCCAGCCCCTCTCACCGGCCTGGCTGGGAAGAGGATCCGTTTTGACCAGACGGTGGAGAAGGAGCAGATGGTAGCGGCTGTGCGGGAAATGCTGCGGTAAGCAAGACCGGCAGGCACCTTATCCATTCATTTAAGAGAGCGAAACAGATGGGAGGCCTCCGAGATGCGCCGCAACTTCTGTATCCAAACCGATTATCCTCCCGATATAGCGGCCGGTTTGCTCCGTAGCCGTAGCCAGGGCGGCGACAGGGTGTGGAACGGCCAGAAAGCACAGCAGCTTTTTGTGGCCCGCAGTCCCATCCGGGAGGGGTGCTTTGTCCTACAGTCCTTTGACTGGCGGGGCTATCGCTTCGCCCAACCTATCTTTGAATGTGAGCTTGCAAAAAATGGGTTGGGCTCCCTTCTAAGCCTCCGAGTACGCAGCAGCTTCTTGGGAACCTTTTTCCTGATAGGCTTTTGCCTGCTCTATGCCGCTGGTGTCTTCCGGAAAGGGATGCAGTACGGATGGCAGGGCGTACTGCTGACGGCTCTGCTGGCCGCTGTAATCCTTTTCCTCTGCCAGCTCCCTGTCCGTTATAAACAACGGCGGCTTCAAGAGGAACTGCTGCATCTGCTTCATGGACGGCGGATAAAACCTGAGTAGAAAGGGGAGTGGCCGGATGGCCCTATACGCGATCGGGGACACCCACCTCTCCCTGGGGGGCAATAAGCCCATGGACACCTTTGGGGGCAATTGGGTGGGCTATGTGGAAAAGCTGCGGGAAGGCTTTGCCTCCCTTACCGTTGACGATGCCGTAGTCCTCTGCGGCGACCTGTCCTGGGGGATGAGCCTGGAGGAAGCGTTGCCGGATTTTCAGTTTTTGGATGCTCTGTTTCCCGGGAAAAAGTATCTTTTGAAGGGAAACCACGACTATTGGTGGACCACTGCCAACAAGATGCTGAACTTTTGGGCGGACCACGGGCTGGATCGCTTTGTCCTGCTCCATAACAACTGCCATCTTTACGGCGATGTAGCCCTTTGCGGTACCCGTGGATGGTTCTTTGAGGAGGAGGCCGACGGACACAACGAGAAGGTCTTCAAGCGGGAGCTGCTGCGGCTGGAGACCTCTCTGAAGGCGGCGGGGGAACGGGAAAAGCTGTGCTTCCTTCACTATCCGCCGCTTTATGAGGGGTATATCTGCCAGGAGATCGTTGATCTGCTGGAATATTATAAGGTCACCGCCTGTTATTACGGCCACCTCCATGGAGGCAGCCACCGCCTTGCCCGGGAAGGCCGGCAGGGCAGTGTGGAATATCACTTGATTGCCGGAGATTATCTGAATTTTCGGCCCCAAAAGGTATTGGACACCCCTTTGGAGCAAATTATTTGAAAATCTTCTAAGAAAATGGGAAAAAACACTGGAAAAATGCCGTCATCCCTGATACAATAAAAAAGATATCGCACGGCGCATGGTTAGGACTGCGCCAATGCCGACAGGAGGAAGTACAAGCATGAATGTGAAGAACGTGGAGAAGCTGGAAAAAAGCATGGTGGCCCTGACCATCGAGGCCAGCGCCCAGGAGTTCGAGGCCGCCATCGAGAAGGTCTATAAGAAGGAGCGGGGCCGTATCATGATCCCCGGTTTCCGGAAGGGCAAGGCTCCCCGTAAAATCATCGAGGCCATGTATGGCGCCGAGATCTTCTATGAGGATGCGGTCAACGAGATCTATCCCGAGCTTTTTGCCCAGGCCGTCGAGCAGGAGAAGCTGGATACCGTGGCTTTTCCTGAGGTGGAACTGCTGGACGCCGGCAAGGAGGGCTTCTCCTTTAAAGCCACTGTGGCCATTCGCCCGGAGGTAAAGCTGGGCAAGTATAAGGGCCTCACCGCCCCCAAGGACGCGGTGAAGGTCACCGAGAAGGACATCGACAACGAGATGCAGCCCTACGTTCAGCGGGCTACCAGCGTGGTGGACGTGGAGCGGAAGGCCAAAAAGGGCGATATCGTCAACATCGACTTTGAGGGCTTTATGGACGGCAAGGCTTTCGACGGTGGCAAGGGCGAGGGCCATGATCTGGAGCTGGGTTCCAATTCCTTTATCCCCGGCTTCGAGGATCAGCTGGTAGGGGTGAAGGCCGGCGCTGAGAAGGATGTTGTGGTCACTTTCCCCGCCGACTATGGCGCCGAGGACCTGGCCGGCAAAGAGGCTACCTTCAAGGTAAAGGTCAACGCCGTCAAGGAAAAGGTCGCTCCTAAGCTGGACGACGAGTTCGCCAAGGACGTGTCCGAGTTTGAGACCCTGGCCGAGTTCCGCAAGGATCTGGGCGACAAGTTGACCGCCCGCCTGGAGAGCCAAGCCAAGCGCGCCTTTGAGGAGGCTCTGATGCATCAGGTCACCGACGAGATGACTGTGGAGATCCCTGATCCCATGGTGGAGGCCCGGGCCCAGCGGATGATGGAGGAGTATAGCCAGCGCATCACCAGCCAGGGCATCCCCTTTGAGAACTACTTGGCCATGACCGGCCTTACCGTGGACATGCTGAAAGCCGAGGCCATGGAGGGAGCCCTCCGCCAGGTGAAGGTAGACCTGGCTTTGGGCGCCATTGCCAAGGCGGAGAAGATCGAGATCACCGAGGCGGATATCGACGCCGAGTGTGCCCGGCTGGGCGAGATGTACGGCATGGCTGCCGAAAAGGTGAAGGAGATTGTGCCCCGGGAGGAGCTGACCACCGACCTCACCAACCAAAAGGCCGCCGCCGTTGTCTTTGACTCCGCCAAGGTGGGCAAGGCTCCTGCCAAGAAGACCACTAAGAAGGCTGCTGAGTCTGCTGAGGAAGAGAAGAAGCCCGCCGCAAAGAAGACAACCAAGAAGGCTGCCGAGCCCGCCGAGGAAAAGAAGTCCGCGGCCAAGAAGACCACCAAAAAGGCCGCCGAGCCTGCCGAGAAGGCAGAGAAGAAGCCTGCGGCCAAAAAGACTACCAAGAAGGTCAAGGCCGAGGAATAAGTCAGAGTGGTTTGGGGATACTATTAACGTGTGTGTTTATGTTCTCTGTGTCAATCTGATTAAAGGAGATCAATCATTATGAGTTTAGTTCCCTATGTAGTTGAACAGACCAGCCGTGGCGTGCAGTCCTATGCTATTTTTTCCCTGCTGCTCAATGATCGGATCATCCTCCTTGGGGAATAGGTGAACGCCACCA
>CATJWI010000112.1 GCA_949744075.1 uncultured Eubacteriales bacterium
TCCCGCTTGAAGTAGTCGCCGAAGGAGAAGTTGCCCAGCATCTCAAAGTAGGTGCCGTGGCGGGCGGTGTGGCCGATGTTCTCAATATCGCCGGTGCGAATGCACTTCTGGCAGGTGGTCACCCGGTGGCGGGGGGGCTCCTTCTCGCCGGTAAAGTAGGGCTTCATAGGGGCCATGCCGGAGTTGATGAGCAGCAGGGAGGCGTCGTCCTTGGGGATGAGGGAGAAGCTGGGCAGACGCAGGTGGCCCTTCGTCTCAAAGAACTTCAGATACATCTCCCGCAGCTCATTGACGCCATAGTACTTCGGTTTGTTCATAATGGGATTACCTCCAATCAAGATTTGGGGTGGGCAACAAAAAATGCTCCGCCCCTGTTGGTTCAGGGGCGAAGCATTCAAAATACTCCGCGGTACCACCCTGATTTACGCCCGAAAGCGTATCTCATTGCATCCGATAACGGGGATGGGGCGTCCCGGTTTCCCGGGCGGCTCAGAAGTGGCGCGTCTGTCGGTCCGCGGAGGGCTCTCACTGTCCCCTCTCGCTTGGGCGCGGTGTGGCAGACTTGGCTTCATCATCGCAACTTTGCGGTCCTTATTGTATCACAAATTTGCCTGTTGTCAAGGCTCACTACGCTTTTTTCCGCCAAAGAGAGCGGCAAAATTGCAGCTTTTGCAGGCGGCGGCATAGCTTTGACCGGTAAAAAGGTAACAAATGCCGGGAATGGAGGAGAGGATCACAGCGGAAAGGATGCAGAACAGAGTGACAGCGGTGTAAAAAGCCAACTGCTGGGGGATCGTGCCCGGGCCCAGAGTTCCAAAGGCGAGAGTCCAAAGCTTTTCTCCTGCACCGATGGCCAGAGGGTGGATGAGGTAGACAGGGAAGGAGACTCCCGACAGCAGCGGGAGCAACCGGCCCTTTTCCTCCTTGCCCCGCAAGCAGGATTTGGTCAGGAGAAAGATGGCGGAGGACAAGATCATGGTAAAAAGGGTGAGATAGTTGGTAAAACGGTCGGAATAATACATCAAAGTGTAGGTGTCCCAGCGGGTGCCCAGGACGCTGAAGGCCAGCATAGCGATGACGACGGCGGCCAGGAGTCTTTTGGAGGGAAGCTTTTCCCAACGTTCCAGATAAGCTCCTAAGAGGAAATAGCCCAGGTAACCGCCCACCATGTTCAAATTCAGGGTCCAGTGTTCGGTAAACACCAGCTCATATTGGGCGGGGACAAAAGAACGGACCGTATACAGCCCTAAAGTCAGGAACACCCAAAGAGCCACCATATAGTGCCAGTGCGCGCCCGTCATCCCATCGGTCATCTTTTTCAGCAGGGGGGAGAGAAGATACATGGGAATCAGGGCATAGAGGAACCAGTAGGGGACGGATACCGGGGTGTTCAGCAGTCGGGAAAAGCCCTCCAGGGCTCCGGCGGAGTTGCCCCGCACTACGCTGTATAGCAGAGTGATGGCAGAAAAGACCAGCAGAGGTACCAAGACTTTAGGGATCCGCTTGCGGAACAGGTGAGACAGCTCGGCGGTCTTGTCCTCCCGCAGCAGCAGGGCCCCGGACATCATAAAGAACAGGGGGACGGCCGGAGTAGAGAGGCAGGCAAACAGGTTGGAAAAATTCCAGAGAGCTACGTAATTTAAGCTCCGCAGAGCGCCTGCCGCAGTGTGAAGATAGATGACCCCCAACATAGAGCAGACCCGTAGAAAATCATAGTCATATCGGCGGCGGTTCACGGCTCCACCTTCTTTCTTAAAATGGAAAGGGGGGGCGCTTTACAAGGAAGGGTAAGCCGCAGGGCCATCTGAGGAGTGCGGGCCTCTTCAATCGGAGAACCATCCCCATCAGCAAGATCATAAACTGTAAAGGAAAGAGGCTTTATACCTGGGCCGACCAATTCCAAAACCTCACCCCGGCGGAATTTGTTCCGAAGAGAAAGGATGGCCCGTCCGTCGGGAGAGCAAGAGGTGACCATAGCACAGACCCGCCAGTCCCGTATATACCGGGCGTCTCCGGTGTATTCCTGGGGATGGCCGTAATAGAAACCTTCGGAATAGGGACGGTGGCTTACCTTGTCCAGCTCAGAGCGCCAAACCGGGTCCAAAGGTTCGCCGGATAAGGCGGCGTCGACGGCGTGGCGATAGGCTCCGGTGACAATGGCGGCGTAATAGGCCGATTTGGCCCGGCCTTCGATCTTCAGGCTGTCCAGGCCAGCGTCCGCCAGCTCTTGAATGTGGTCGATCATGCACATGTCTTTGGAATTAAAAATGTAGGAGCCCCGCTCGTCCTCCTCCACAGGAAAGAATTCACCGGGCCGCTTTTCCTCCATAAGGGCGTATTTGTACCGGCAGGGCTGGGCGCAGGAG
This sequence comes from uncultured Eubacteriales bacterium, assembly GCA_949744075.1. Classification (GTDB taxonomy): domain Bacteria; phylum Bacillota; class Clostridia; order Oscillospirales; family Oscillospiraceae; genus Vermiculatibacterium. The sequence goes on from CATJWI010000112.1 coordinate 2,367, forward strand.
CCCCGGCTGGCGTCCCGACTGGCCATGTAGTTGGATAAAACGCAGCGGCCAGAATAGCTGACGCACATGGCCCCATGGACAAAGGCTTCGATTTCCAGGCCCTGGGGGGCCTTGGCTCGTAGCTCCCGGATCTCCTCCAGGGTCAGTTCCCGGGCCAGAATGACCCGGCTGGCCCCCTGGTCATACCAAAAACGGGCGGCATCATAATTGGTCACGCCGATCTGAGTGGACATATGAAGGGGAACGTTCGGGGCATAACGCTTTGCCAGGGCCAGGACGCCTACATCTCCGATAATGAGGGCGTCTGCCCCGCTGTCCTTTAGAAAAGCGAGGTAGTCGGGCAGTCCTGCCATTTCCTCGTTTCTGGGCATGGTGTTGCAGGTCACGTGGACCTTTACGCCGTGGTTGTGGCAGAACTGGACCGCCTGGGGCAACTCTTCCCGAGAGAAGTTGCCCGCAAAGGAGCGCATCCCGTACGTCTGTCCGGCCAGGTAGACCGCATCCGCGCCATAGGCCACCGCCATCTGCAGACGCTCCATATCCCCGGCGGGGGAGAGCAGTTCGATCCGCTTAGCCATTGTTCCCTCCCAGTGTGGCCTGATAGGCCTCAAACTCGCTGTGGGTGCGGAAAAAGTGGTGAAGTCCATCGTCTCCTACCACATAGTAATAATAATTGGTGCTGGCAGGGTTCAGGGCGGAGTTGATGGACACCATGCCGGGGCTGGCGATGGGTCCGGGGGGCAGGCCCTTGTTCAGATAAGTGTTATAGGGACTGTCCACAGTCTGGTAATCTGCCTGAGTCACAGCCCGCCCGGTAGCATAGGCTATGGCGGCGTCGATTTGGAGCAGGCCCACCGTCTCATATTCCGGATGGTCCAGCCGGTTATAGATGACCGAGGCGATGGTAGTCTGGTCGGAGCCGTCGGTCTCCTTTTCGATAAGGGAGGCGATGGTGATCAGTTCGTGGACCGAATATCCCATATCGGCGGCCTGCTGCCGCAGAGAATCGGGGAACTGCTGGTCAAAACGGAGGATCATCTTGTTGAGGACTTGAACAGCCGCGCTTTCCCCACCGCCCATATAGAATTCATATGTGTCGGGGAAGAGATAGCCTTCCAGCCGGTGGTAATCTCCCAAGGGGAGGACCCCCTTCAGGAAGGAATATTTGAAATCATGGTTGGCGGCCACATTCTGGAGGATCTCCACCGTAGATACCCCTTCCGTTTCCAGCAGGGAGAAGATCTGATCCAAGGTGTATCCCTCTGGAATGGTGACGCTTACCGTCTTCCGACTGCCGGAGCGGGAAGACATGGCGTTGACCAGGGCGTTATAGTCCATGTCGGTATTCAGCTCATAGGTGCCTGGGGTAATCTTTTCCTTGGCCTCCACCTTGGTGAGAGCGCAGAAGAACCGAAACAGGAGCTTATACTCGATCAGGCCGTTCTCCTCCAAAGCGTTGGTCACATCGTTGAGGGAGTCCTCCTGCCCGATGGTTATGGTAGCGGAATGGGGTTCCTTATTGAGGGCCAGCACATCTCCGGCCCATACCCAGCCAACACCGGCCAGAATGGCAGAGACGGCCACCACCAAAAGGATATAGAGCAGAGGGTTCATCCGCCGCCGTCTCCGCCTGCGGCGGGGACGGGACGCGCCTTCGGAAGAGGAGCCGGAATGGCCGGAGGCACTTCCGGTGCGGGGGGCGCTGCTGGAACGGCGTTCATGGGATTCTTGCGGCATAGGGTCCACTCCTAACTTTTTTTGCCCGCCCGGGAACCACATTCGCAGGGGAGGCATAGGATAGTTCGGATGGCAGGTCGAAGACGGTTCTCCGCTCTGCCAAATAATCAAAGAGGTGAAGTTTCTATGTGCTGTGGGAACAACGGTTGGGGCGGCGGTTGCTGCTGGATCATTCTGATCATCATCCTGCTTTGCTGCTGCTGCGGCGGCTGGGGCGGCAACAACTGCGGCTGTAGCTGCGGCTGTGGCTGCGGATGCAACAACAACTGTGGGTGCGGCTGCGGCTGCAACGACGGCTGCTGCTGAGACCCGGCTACATGAGAAGCGGGGCTTTGCCCCGCTTTTCTCTGCTCAGGAGCGGGACAGGCATTGGGTCTCGGTGAGGACCAGATCCACCGGGCGGTCATGGGGCTCCACCGGAAGGGCGGGATACAAGAGTTTGTCCCGGCATAAAGCAACCGTAAAACCGGAGTAGCCGGCCAGGTAACGGTCGTAATAGCCGCCGCCGTGGCCCAGGCGAAAATTGCGCCGGTCACAGCACAGGTTCGGAACAAGGATAAGGGACAAGAAATTTGGGCCTATGGTCGCAGAGCCTTCGTCGGGCTCCGGGATCCCAAAGGGACCGGAGATCAGGTGCGCCGCTCCGCGGTAGGCTCTGGCCTCCAACTTACCTCCCGGAAGGCAGTGGGGCAGAAAGAGACGCTTTCCCATCGAGAGAAGAGGCTTCAGCGTTTGAGACGTGTCGGGTTCGGCGCCTACACCATAAAAAAGAAGAATATTGGTGCTGGAGACCACCTGGGGGAGAGAAAGAAAACGGGCAAAAAGGAGCCTGTCGCTGCTGTCCTTTTCTTCTTTTGTAAGGCGAAATTCCTTGACGGTCTTTCGGAATCGCACCTTTTCAGCCGTGATAGTGGACTGCATCTTTTATCCTCTGCGCCTCTTCCGACCCTCTCAAGAGTTCAACAAGCTTCAGGCCAAAGGGGAAAGCGGCGCCGGCGGCTTCCCCGGTGATCAAATTGCCCTCTACCACGTAAGGGACACTGGGGCACATAACGGCTCCGGCCATTTGTCCCTCCATACCGGGATAGCACACGGCGTGCTTGTTCTCCAGCAGGCCAAAGGCGGCAAGAAGGGTAGGGGCGGCGCAGATGGCGGCCACATATTTGCCTTTGCGGTGGACCTGCTGAACCAGCTGGGCCACCCGGGGATCGCCGCCCAAAGCGTTTACGCCGCCCAGGCCGCCGGGTAGGAAAATCAAGTCTACAGCTTCCGGATCGATCTGGGCCAAAGTGGTATCTACTTTGACCGTAATCCCGTGAGAACCGGAGACCAGTTCCCCTTCCAGGGCGGTGAGTGCCACCTCTACCCCGGCCCGACGGAGCAGGTCAGCAGGGACCAAGGCTTCCGTCTCCTCAAAGCCGGAACCGAGCAGAATACAAACCATACATGGACCTCCTTGCAATTACTGTAAAGTAAAAACGCTTTGCGATAAATAAGTCCAAATTTCCTGGTGCAGTGCTTCGATAGAGCGGACCTGTCCCAGTTCATCCACGCAGGAGACCCGATGCCAGCCGTAGTGTTCGGCGGCCCGGAGGGCAGTCTGGCGGCAGAGGGAAAGATACGCGGTGTCCACCTCGTGGATATCGCCTTTGGTGTGGGTGGCGTTCTCCCGGCTGCGGAGCAGGCGGACAGACTGTTCTGTGGGCATATCCAGGTAGATGACAGCGTCGGGCTGGGGAAGACCCAGCTTTCGGTATTCCAGGTCAAACAGCCAATCGAAAAAGGCGGGTTGTTCCTCCGGGGGAAGTTTGCCCCCCTGGTGAACGGCATTTGAGGTGGTATAGCGGTCGGAGAGGACCAGACCGCCGGCCAGGTAGCCCTTGCTCCAGATTTTCTTCCAGGCCGCATAGCGGTCCACGGCATAAAAGGTAGAGGCGGCATAGGCGTTTACGTCGGAGGGATGAGCGCCGAACTCTCCGCCGAGGTACATACGGATCAGGGCGGAGGAGGGCTCCTCATACTGGGGGAATACCAGGCGCTGGAAGGCAGTGCCCTGAGCCTGAAGCCTGTCGCACAGGAGCTTGAACTGAGTGGACTTACCAGAGCCGTCGGTCCCCTCAAAGACGATGAGTTTTCCCTGCATCTTATTTCCCTCCCAAACGGGCGCCGAAGGCGTCCACCAAGATCAGCGGTAGCTTGGACATCCGGCCGATACGGCTGGGCTCCTTGATGAGCCGGTAAAGCCACTCCAGCCCCGCCTTTTGCCAGGCCTCCGGGGCCCGCTGCACATTGCCCGCAAATACATCCAGACAGCCACCCAGCCCTACGGCCAGTTTGGCGCCGGTCTTTGGGCCGTTTTGGGCCATCCAAAGCTCCTGCTTGGGTGCACCAAGGCAGACGAAAACCACGTCGGCCTTGGCGGCGCGGATATCCTCAATGATGGGTTCGTCCGCTTTGAAATAACCGTCATGGGTGCCACAGATCAGCAGACCAGGAAAGGCATTCCGAAGATTCTCGGCGGCCTGTTCAGCGACGCCGGGCTTGGCGCCCAAGAGATAAAGAGAATTCCCGGTATGAGAGATGCGGCGGAGAAGCCCTTGGGCAAAATCCACGCCGGGAGCTCTGCCCTTCAAAGGGCGGCCCAGGATCTTGGCGGCATAGACCACACCGATGCCGTCGGGTAGGGCCAGGTCGGCCTGGTTCAAAACAGAACGAAAGGCAGAGTCCTTTTTTGCGGACAATATGAATTCCGGGTTTGGTGTGACGACATAATGGAAGCCTTCCTGCTCCAGGAGAGAAGAGCCTGCGGCAATGGCTTCGTCCAACGTGAGGTCATTGATCCCCACGCCCAAAATATCGGTTTTCAAAGGGAACACCCCCTCAGTGTTCAAAAAGTAAAAAATAGTATATCACATTTTTACCCAAAAGTCTATGGCCATTCCGCCCCAGGACCCATTGGGGCAGAATGGCCTGTTTGATTTTATAAAATCTTCATCAGAAAGGATGCCCCATATTCGGCCGTCCAGGGAGCGATCTTTTCCGCCAAGGCGGTCAGACCGGGGGAGGGGGCGGTCTTCAAATGCAGGATAATGCGGGTGCTCTCTGGGGTGGCCCGGAGACATTGGGTATGGAAGTCAGAACTGTTGATATAGCCCAGGTAGAGCTGAACTTTATCCAACAGCGCCTGATAGGTTTCCAGCAGATTATCCAAAGAGACGGCAGGGGCGATCAATAGATCGGCGCCGCCGTTTCTGAGGTCAAACAGGTCTATGCCGTCAGGCTCAATGCTTTTCTTCTAATGCCAGTTCCACCGCGCGGTGGGCGTGGATCAGGGTAGTATCAAAGACGGGGAGAGGGGTATCCTCCTGCTTGACGAGCAGGCCGATCTCGGTACAGCCGAGAATGACGCCTTGGGCGCCTTGCCCGGCGAGGGAATCCACGATCCGCAGCAGTTCTCTCTTGGAGGTATCCTTTCGCTTGCCCAGGCAAAGCTCATCAAAAATGATGTGATTGACCAGCTCCACATCGGGCGTATCAGGGATCAACACCTGAAAGCCCCGCTCCAAAAGCCGGGCCTTGTAAAAATCCTCGCACATGGTGTATTTTGTGCCCAAAAGGGCTACGGTGGAAATATGGGCGGCAGTCAGAGCGTCTGCGGTGGCGTCTGAAATATGGAGCAGGGGGACAGAAATCCCTGCCTGCACTTGGGGGGCCACTTTGTGCATGGTGTTGGTACAGATGAGTACCAGTTGGGCTCCTGCCCGCTCCAGCCCCTGAGCAGCCTGAATAAGGATATCGGCGCTCTTGTCCCAATCGCCCCGGGATTGGCAGGCCTCGATCTCGTGGAAATCCACGCTGGAAAGGACCAGCTTGGCGGAGTGAAGGCCGCCAAGCCTGGCCTTGACCAAACGGTTGATCTCCTGATAGTAGGTGACGGTGCTTTCCCAGCTCATGCCGCCGATCAGACCGATCGTTTTCATAAAAAACTCCCTTCCCCTTAAAAAAACTTATTTATAAGTGTATCTCAATCAGTCTCGTTCGTCAATGCGCCGTCCACATTTCATGGTTGACATTTGAAAATGGAGTGGTATAATAACGAATAGCAATTTAGCACCTAAAAGCGCTAAAGTATTTTGGGAGGAAAATGGAATGAAACTGAAAAAACTTGTGACGTTGGGCTTTTCCATGGCCCTGACCCTGTCCCTGGCCGCCTGCGGCGGGGGAAGCGCCGCCACGCCCGCTCCGGTAGAGAGCACCGACCCCGCGCAAGGCGGAGCGCCGGCCACGGAGAAATATGTGGTGGGTATCTGTCAGCTGGCTCCCCACCCCGCGCTGGATGCGGCCACTCAGGGCTTTAAGGACGCCTTGACCGAGGCTTTGGGCGACAAGGTGGAGTTCAAGGAGCAGAACGCCGGCGGCGAGGTGCCCAACTGCATCACCATTGTGGACGGCTTTGTGGCGGAGAAGGTAGACCTGATCCTGGCCAACGCCACTCCCGCTCTTACCGCCGCGGCCTCCGCCACTGCCGATATCCCTATTCTGGGCACTGCCGTTACCAACTACGGCGTGGCTTTGGATCTGGACACCACTGAGGATAAGGTCCTGGGCGGCAATATTTCCGGCACCTCCGATCTGGCCCCTCTGGATCAGCAGGCCCAGATGCTCCACGACCTGTTCCCCGAAGCTAAGAAGGTAGGCCTTCTCTACTGCTCCGGTGAGGCCAACTCCTTGTTTCAGGTGGAAGGCGTCCAGGGCTATCTGGATGGGATGGGTTATACCTGCACCCAGTATGCCTTTACCGATGTGAACGACCTGTCCTCTGTGGCTCAAAATGCTGCGGATAACTCTGACGTTATCTATATTCCCACCGACAATACGGCGGCCAACAACGCTGAGACCATCGCCAATATTGTCCTGCCCGCCAAGGTGCCGGTCATCGCCGGCGAGGAGGGCATCTGTGGTGGCTGCGGTGTGGCGACCCTGTCTATCAGCTACTATGAGCTGGGCCAGATCACCGGCCAGCAGGCGGCGGATATCCTGACCGGGGCTAAGAGCGTGTCTGAGACCCCTATCGGCTTTGATACCACCTTGGACAAGAAGTATAACGTTTCCAACTGCCAGGCACTGGGGATCACGGTCCCGGAGGATTATATCGCCATTGAGGAGTAAACGCTTTTGCGGCAAAAGGGCGGAAAGGAGTTTAGCCTTTCCGCTCCTTTTGGCGTTGTCTCTTCCTGTGACGGCTTCACCATTGGAGGAATAACATGGATTTTCTGACGGCATTTTTCAACTCCTTGCCCGGCGCAGTGGGGCAGGGCCTCATCTGGGGCATTATGGCCATAGGAGTTTATATCACCTATCGGATCTTGGACATCGCGGACCTGACGGTGGATGGCTCGCTGGTCACCGGCGGCGCTGTGGCGGCGTTGGGGATCTCCTTGGGCTGGAATCCTTGGCTGGCTATGCTGGCGGCGGTTTTGGCGGGGATGCTGGCAGGACTGGTCACCGGGATCTTCCATACCGCATGTGGCATCCCGGCTATTTTGGCGGGGATCCTGACCCAACTGGCCCTCTATTCCATCAATTTGCGGATCATGGCGATCGGAGATGCGGCGAAGACGAAGGCGACCTTGGCGGTGAGCGTGGATAAATACGATTTGCTGGTGTCGGCCCGGTATATCCGGGACATTGCTTTAAACAATCCCCTGCTGCTGATGACGGTCTTTTCCGCGGCGGTGATCGCCCTGCTCTATTGGTTTTTCGGAACTGAGATGGGGGCCTCCCTTCGGGCCACCGGCTCCAATCCCAACATGGCCCGGGCCCAGGGCATTAATACGGACCGGAACAAGGTGATCGGCCTTGTGGTGTCCAACGGTATGGTGGCCATGGCAGGCGGCCTGCTGGCCCAATATCAGGGCAGCGCCACCATCGATATGGGGCGGGGGGCCATCGTGATCGGCCTGGCGGCCGTCATTATCGGAGAAGTCCTGCTGGGCAAAGTGTTCCAGAATTTTGCCCTGAAGCTTCTGTCTGCGGTGATCGGGGCCATTATCTACTATGTGGTCATTACCCTGGTGCTCCGGCTGGGGCTGGAATCCACCGACTTAAAGCTCCTCACCGCCCTGGTGGTCGCCCTGTTCCTGACGGTGCCCTATTGGAAGGGCAAATACTTTCGTTCGCAGGTCAAAGCATCTGCCATAGGTGCGGGGGCTCACGGGAAAGCAGAGATCGGAGGGGACGAGGATGCTTGAAATCAAGAATGTCTGGAAGACGTTCAATGCCGGCACTGTCAATGAAAAGGTGGCCCTCAGAGATGTGAGCCTTACTCTGAAGGACGGGGATTTCGTTACCGTTATCGGCGGCAACGGGGCAGGAAAGTCCACCCTGATGAATACTGTGGCCGGAGTCTATCCGGTGGACCGGGGCACCATCATCATTGATGGAGTGGACGTGACCCGGCTGCCGGAGCACAAGCGAGCCCCCTACATCGGCCGGGTGTTCCAGGACCCCATGATGGGAACCGCGGCCACCATGCAGATCGAGGAGAATCTGGCCCTGGCGGCCCGCCGGGGCCAGGGGAGAGGGCTGAAGCCCGGGATCACCAAGGTGGAGCGGGAGTTGTACCGGACCCTCCTGGCCTCCCTTGGCCTGGGGTTGGAGGACCGGATGACCTCCAAGGTGGGACTTCTCTCCGGCGGCCAGCGGCAGGCATTGACCTTGCTGATGGCTACCCTGAAGAAGCCTAAGCTGTTGCTTTTGGACGAGCACACCGCAGCCCTGGACCCCAAAACGGCGGCCAAGGTTTTGGAGACCACAGAGGATATCGTTCAGCGGGACAAGCTGACCACGTTGATGATCACCCACAACATGCGGGACGCGATCGCCCACGGAAACCGGCTTATTATGATGTACGAGGGCAGGATCGCCATCGATGTCTCCGGGGAGGAAAAGAAAAGCCTGACAGTGGAAGGGCTTTTGGAGATGTTCAGCAAGGTCTCTGGCTCTGATGAGGCGGACGATAAGCTGCTGTTGTCCTGAGCACAGACGAGAGAAGACGGCCCCTGCTTCCTGCAAGGACCGCCTTTTTTCTTTGGTTTTCCCAGAAAAAGGGAAAAATCATCGGGGATAGATTCATAAAATGGAAATATTTTTGTGCTATCCTTAGCTCTGGAAAAACCACCGAATTGAAATAAGGAGGCGCAAATGGCAAGCAATCCCAATTATTATGACCTGCGGCCCGAAGTGCGGGCCATGGCGGCGGAGGCCCGGAAGAACAGCCGGATCAGCATGGGCGACTATGTGAAGTATGACGTGAAACGGGGCCTGCGGGATCTGAACGGAAAGGGCGTGGTGGCGGGACTCACTGAGATCTCTGAGATCCATGCCAAGGACCAGCTGCCCGATGGAACGGAGGTGCCCTGCGAAGGGAAGCTCTATTTTCGGGGCGTTGATGTGGAGGAATTGGTGTCTGGGGCTTTGCGGGAGGAGCGGTTCAGCTTTGAAGAGGCGGCTTATCTGCTTCTGATGGGAAACCTGCCAAGGACAGAGCAGATAGAGGAGTTTCGACGCCTGTTGGGATATTACCGGACACTGCCCAACAACTTTGTGCGGGACGTGATTTTAAAAGCTCCCAGCCAGGATGTGATGAACTCTCTGGCCCGCAGCGTTCTCAACATGGCCGCTTATGACGACCGGGCGGACAATATCAGCCTTCCCAACGTGATGCGCCAGTGTCTGCAGTTGATCGCGGCTTTCCCGCTGCTGTCGGTCTATGGGTATCAGGCCTGCAATTACAAGGGGGGCAGCAGCCTTTATATCCACGCGCCGGATCCGGAGCAGTCCACAGCGGAGACCATCCTTGCCCTTTTGCGGCCGGATTCCAAATACAGCCCTTGGGAGGCCAAGGTGCTGGACGCCTGCCTGACCCTTCACGCCGAGCACGGCGGCGGCAACAATTCCACATTTACTACCCACGTGGTCACCTCCTCTGGGACGGATACCTATTCCTGCATGGCGGCGGCGCTGGCATCCCTGAAGGGCCCTCGACACGGGGGAGCCAACATCATGGTGGTGCGGATGTTTGAGGATATGAAAAAGCAGGTGAAGGATACCGGGGACGAGGAGGAGGTAAAGGCGTATCTCAAAGCGCTTCTGGAGAAAAAAGCCTTTGACCGTTCCGGCCTGATCTATGGGATGGGACATGCGGTCTATTCTCTGTCCGATCCCAGGGCCAAGCTGCTGCGCAGCTTGGTTAAGACCCTGTCGGCGGAGAAGGGGCGGGAGGAGGATTATCAGCTCTATTCCATGGTAGAGCGTTTGGGACCCCAGGTCATTGCCCAGGAAAGAAAGATGTACAAAGGGGTCTCAGCCAATGTGGATTTTTATTCTGGCTTTGTCTATCACATGTTAGACCTCCCTCTGGAGCTATATACCCCCATATTTGCCGTGGCCCGTGTTGCCGGATGGAGTGCCCACCGGATGGAGGAGCTGATCAATATGGGAAAGATCATCCGTCCCGCTTATCAGTATGTGGGGCGGCATAGACCCTATCGACCGATGATGGAGCGGTAAAAGAGAGGGAGCCCGGCGTTTTATGGCGCCGGGCTCCTTTTTAATGCAGGGCGGCGGCCACCTTGGCCAGAGTATCGGTATGGAGCTGATCTACAAGATGGGTATAGATCTTGCCGGTGGTAGCGGGGGTGGAGTGGCCCAAAGCCTTGCCGATGTCAAAGAGGGGCGCGCCCTGTGCAGAGGCCACTGTGGCAAAGGTGTGGCGCAGGCCGTGGAAGGTCAGGGGGGGCAAGCCCTTGCGCCGGATATAGCGGGTAAAGGACATGGAGAGGTAGTTGGGAGAGAGGGGGGCGCCCTTTCGGTCCACTGCCACGAAACCGCTGTCGGGCCACTTTTCCCCCAGGGCCAGCTTGCGGCTGTTTTGCCGTTGGGCCTCGTCCAAAAGAAGCTGGTAGATCTCGTCCCCCATATAGAGGACCCGGGTGGAGGAGCGGTTTTTGGTCTCCTTGTCAATGATTTTGGCTCCTGCCGCAGTCCGGGCCTGACAGATGCGGATGCGCCGCTGCTGAAAGTCCACGCTGCTCCAGCGCAGGCCGCAGATTTCCTCCCGGCGCAGCCCCAGGCTTCCAGCCAGATGCACGGAGGGCTCCAGCCAGTGCCCCTCCAGAGACTGGTAGAGCAGCTTCAGGTTTTCAGAGTCGTAAAATTTTGCCTCCTTCTGGATGACCCGGGGAGGCTCCACCAGCTCTGTGGGGCAGCGGGGGATCAGCTCCTGGCGCAGGGCGGCATGGAGGGCGGCGGAGAGAAGGTCATGGTGTCGGCGTACTGTGTTGGCGCACAGGCCCTTCTCCTGCATCAGCTCGGCGTAGTAGCGCTGGATCTCCTTGGGGGCCAAACGCTGGAGAGGAATGGCCCCCAGGGCGGGGATCATATGGTTCCGGATGATGTTCCAATAGCCGTAAACGGTGGTTTCCGCCCGGTTGGGGATGACGATAACCTTCATCCATTCCTCCAGCCATTGGGCCAGGGTCATATCCAAGGGGGCCACGCGCTTGGACCTGGCCCGCCGGACCAGAAAGTCGTCCTGGGCCTTTCGGGCGGCGGAGAGGGTGGGGAAGGTACCGTATTGCCGGACTCTGTGTCCGTCTTCACTTCGCCCGGAGTCCATATAAAGGTAATATACTTGCCTCTGTTCGTCAAAGGAAATGCCTCGTTCGTATTTGATCCTGCTCATTGCCGGTGCTCCTTTCTATTTCTTTGATGATATGAGATTTTCGTCTTGATTCAACAGAATCCGACAAATTAGACTATCATTTTTCAAATGAAAGGAGTATAAAAATCTTCCCCGAAGCCAACAGGCTTCGGAGAAGATTTGATAGGCGCTATCGATGCCAGGTCATTGAGTTTGAGCGACAGCCTCCGCCGCCCGGATGCCGTCCACTGCGGCGGAGGTAATGCCTCCCGCATAGCCCGCTCCCTCTCCGCAGGGGAAGAGGCCGCGGAGTGAAGATTGAAGACTGTCATCCCGCAGGATGCGGACCGGGGAGGAGGAGCGGGTCTCAACTCCGGTGAGGAGAGCGCCGCTATCGGCAAAGCTGTGGAGTTTTCGGTCAAAGAGGGGTAGGGCGGCGCGAAGGGTATCGGTCACATAGGAGGGAAGGCACTCCTCCAAGCTGGCGGGGGTCAGGCCGGGGCGATAGGTTGGGTGGAGGTCTCCCAGAGTAGAAGAGGGCCGCCCGGCCAAAAAGTCTCCCACCAGCTGAGCCGGGGCGTGAAATACCGGCTTGTCCGGAGCATACAGGGGAGGAAGTCCAAAGCTGCCCAGAGCCCAGGCCGCCCGCTCCCATTTTTCCTGGAAGCGGACCCCGGCCAGGGGATCTCCGCCGTCGAAGTCCCCGGGGGTCACGCCCACCAAAAATCCGCCGTTGATATTATCGCCGTCCCGGGCCCGGAGGCTCATACCGTTGGTGACCACCTGGCCGTAATCGCTGGCGGCGGCCACCACCTGGCCGCCGGGGCAGACGCAGAAGGTAAAGGCGCTGCGCCCATTGGGAAGATGGCAAGCCAGCTTGTAGTCCGCCGGGGGCAGCTTGGTCCACGCAGGGCCGTACTGGGCCTCCGAGATGGTGGCCTGCCGGTGCTCGATGCGGCAGCCGATGGCGAAGGGCTTGACCTCCATGGGGATGCCTGCCTCATAGAGCATCCGGAAGGTGTCCCGGGCTGAGTGGCCAGGGGCCAGCACCAGGGTATCGCAGGGCAACTCATAGGGACCCGTTTCAGTCATTACGGTCACACCGGTTACCCGCCCATCCTTTTCCCGGATGGCCCAGAGTTGATGCTCAAACCGGACCTCCGCGCCCAAGGACAGCAGTTCCTGCCGCATGGATCTCACCACATTACGGAGCACGTCGGTGCCCACATGGGGCTTTTGCTGCCATAGGATATCCTCGGGGGCTCCGTGGCGGACGAATTCCTCCAATACGGCGGTGATGCGCCTGTCATGGGTGCCGGTATTCAATTTCCCGTCGGAAAAGGTGCCGGCGCCGCCTTCGCCAAACTGGACATTGGAGGTGGTAGACAGCTGCCCGGTGGCCCAAAAGTGCTCCACATCCGCAGTCCGCTCATCCACATCCCGGCCCCGCTCCAGCATGATGGGGGGCAGACCGTTTCGGGCCAGGAAGAGGGCGCAGAACAGCCCTGCCGGGCCGGTACCCACCACGATGGGGGGCAGGGAAGAGGCGTGCTTAACACTGGGAAAACAGTAGGGTTGCGGCTCCCAAAGGGTGACTGCGCCATTGCGTAGCCCACCTACCAGTCTGTCGGCGCCGGGGACGTCGACGCCCAAGGTGCAGACATACCGCACATCGGACTTTTTTCTGGCGTCCACAGATTGGCGTAGCAGCCGGACAGTTCCCAGAGAAGCGGGAGCCACCCCAAGGACCTTGGCGGCCTTTTTTTGCAAGTCCTCGGGACCGTAGTCCAAAGGGAGGGAAAGATTTTGGATTCGAATCATACACTTCACCATAGGATAGTCTATCACAGAATCTTCTTGGGGACAACGTCGAATCAAGCAGAAAAAATAAACTACAGATGTTGACTTTCTCAAAAGAAATGATATAATAAACTACAAATGTTGGATATACAACGAGTGTATTTAAATGCTTGCTGGGTCACAACAGAAAAGACAGAATGGAGCTGATTTTCAATGGGAGTTATGGACAAAGCAAAACAGGCGGCTATGGAGACCGCAGTGAACACCGCTCTGGGATATCTGGCCAAAAATCCGGAGAAAAACATCCCAAAGGTAATGGAACTGGTCGATCGTTTTTCGCCGGACGGCTGGTATGAGGGGCAACGGTCCGCTTTTCGCGGCGCCATTGAGCGGAAGGACAACTGGTACCAGCTGATCATGCGGGCCTATGAGCTGGACCCGGGGGTGCGGGAGATCTTTTTCCGCAACTTTATCGTCAACGCCAGCCTGAAGGGCAGTGCCCTGCAGGAGGAGACGGCGGCACGGGAAAACTGCAATGTGCCCTGGGCCATCCTGCTGGACCCTACCTCGGCCTGCAACCTGCACTGCACCGGTTGCTGGGCGGCGGAATACGGCAATAAGCTGAACCTGACCCTGGAGGACATCGATTCCATTATCTGGCAGGGGAAAGAGCTGGGCACCTATATGTACATCTACACGGGCGGGGAGCCACTGGTTCGGAAGAAGGACCTGATCAAACTCTGCGAGATGCACCCCGACTGCCAGTTTCTCTCCTTTACCAACGCCACCCTGATCGACGAGGAATTTTGTCAGGAGATGCTCCGGGTGAAAAACTTTGTCCCGGCTATCTCTCTGGAGGGATTTGAAGAGGCCAACGATTCCCGGCGGGGAAACGGTGTCTATCAAAAAGTGACCCAGGCAATGGAGCTGCTGAAGGCCCACAAGTTGCCCTTTGGCATTTCCGCATGCTATACCAGCGTCAATTATAAGGATATCAGCAGCGAGGAATTCTACGACAAGATCATTGATCTGGGGGCGCTGTTCATCTGGTTTTTCCACTACATGCCGGTGGGCAACGACGCCGCCCCGGAGCTGTTGCCCTCCCCGGAGCAGCGGGAGTGGGTGTACCACCATATCCGGGACTTCCGGGCCAGCAAGCCAATTTTCGCCATGGATTTCCAGAATGATGCGGAATATGTGGGCGGCTGTATCGCCGGCGGCCGGCGGTATCTCCACATCAATGCCAACGGGGACGTGGACCCTTGTGTCTTCATCCACTTTTCCAACTGCAACATCCACGACTGCACGTTGCTGGATGCTCTGAAGAGTCCCATCTTTATGGCCTATCACGACGGTCAGCCCTTCAACGACAACATGCTCAAGCCCTGTCCCATGCTGGAGAACCCCGGGCGGATCACCCAGATGGTGAGGGAGGCCGGCGCCCATTCCACCGACCTGCAGTCTCCCGAGACGGCGGAGCACCTGTGTGCCAAATGCGAGGCCTACGCCCGGAATTGGACGCCTACCGCTGAAAAGCTGTGGAAAGAGACGCTGGAGAAAAAGAAAAAATAAGGCGGAAACCCCTAAAGAGCCTGTGACCAGTCTGGTCACAGGCTCTTTTTTTCAAAGAAACTGCGCAAAGATAGGGGCGATCACAACGGTGAGAAGACCGGACACGGCGATAGAAAGACTGCTCATGGCCCCCTCGATCTGACCCATTTCAATGGCCTTAGTGGTGCCGATGGCGTGGGAGGCGGTGCCTACCGCCACCCCTTTCGCCACAGGCTCTGTGATGCGGAATACCTGGCAGAGGAAAGGGGCGGACATGTTGCCCAGGATACCAGTGATGATGATGACGGCCACGGTCAGGGTCACGTATCCCCCCAGCTCCTCAGAGACGCCCATGCCGATGGCGGAGGTGATGGACTTGGGCAGCAAGGTCACATATTCCTTGTGGGATAGCCCGAATATACGGCTCATGGCCAACACGCTGCACAGGGTGGTAAAGACTCCCGAGAGGATCCCGGCCAGAATAGCTCTCCAGTTGTCCTTCAAAAGGGCTAGCTTTTCATAGAGGGGGAGAGCGAGACAGACGGTGGCCGGGGTGAGTAAGTAGCTTAAATATTTTGCACTGCTGTAGTATGCTTCATAGCTGATATTGGCGCTCAGCAGAACAACTATGGTGAAGAGAATAGAGATCAAAAGGGGATTGAAGAGGGCCAGCTTCCATTTCCGCTGGACAAATCGCCCCAGACCATAGGAGGTCAAGCTGAGGGCCACACCAAAAAAGGCCGACTGCTCAAGAAATTCCATCTTTGCCGCCCTCCTTTCGCTTAAGTTGTTGGACAGCTTGGGTCACATGGCCGGATACCAGAAAGACCAGGAAGGTGGACAGGACGGTGATGACGATATAGGCAGCCAGGTGGGGACGGATCACGTCCCAGGAGACCATAAGGCCCACCGCGGCAGGGATAAACATAGGTTGCATGATCTCAATGAGGAGGTTTGCGGTCTCCCGGATATCCTCCACCCGGACGACCTTGCAGCAGAGGCACAGGAAGAGAAGGACCAGGCCGTATATGCTGGCGGGGATAGGGAGGGGGATGAAGCGGTTCAGGACCTCTCCGAGGAAAGTGATGAGAAGAATAATGCCGAATTGTCTGAGATATTTCATGCTGTACCTCCAGATCTGAGGATCAGAAAAAAAGACCTTAAGGCAATGCCTTAAGGTCTTTGGCGGAGAAGGAGGGATTTGAACCCTCGCGCGGTTTTACCCGCCTACTCCCTTAGCAGGGGAGCCCCTTCGGCCACTTGGGTACTTCTCCATGGCTGAAAATCGCGTTGCGCTATAAATTTGGCGGAGAGAGTGGGATTCGAACCCACGGTCCCTTGCGGGATCACCAGTTTTCAAGACTGGCTCCTTAAACCACTCGGACACCTCTCCGTATCAGGTTTCAGGCGGGCCACATGCGAAAGTTATTTTAGCATACTTCTTACCACCTGTCA
>CATJWI010000113.1 GCA_949744075.1 uncultured Eubacteriales bacterium
GGCACCGCTATCTCCCCGGTTAGCGCGGCCTTGCCTCAGGCCGGAAATGACCGGCCGTTGACAGGCAAATACAGTATTATGATACAACATTTTTATCCGATTATCAACCCGGAATTGAGTTGGTTTTGGTTTTTTTAAAAAACCTCTTTACAGGGGGGAATTTTGTTGCTATAATGTCATGGCAACATTTGATAAGGGCGGTTAGCTCAGCTGGGAGAGCGCAGCGTTCGCAACGCTGAGGTCGTGGGTTCGATCCCCATACCGTCCACCAAAGGGAAACCACCGCAGTGAAAGCTGCGGTGGTTTCTTTTTTGAGTCTATCAATACCACGGATAAAATCTTACGGCTTTTGCGCTTTTCTGCCCCCCGGAACTGCCGCCCTATTCCGCAGGCTTTGCGCCACGACTCTCCCTTTCGTGCTGCCGCCGCAGATAGGCTCCCATCATGTCCAGGAAAACGCTGTTCGTCGGGCGGTCGCTCAGGGGACGTCCCGCTATGGCCTCCATCAGGTCCTGGTTCCTGTCCCAGCAAACTTTAATGAGCGTTCTTAAGTTTCGCTCCACGGCTATGGTCGAAACGTCAAAGCGTTTGGCCGTATCCGGGTAAAGACGCTTGGTCACAAGGTATACCGCGTCGGGCATTTTCTCCACCTGCTGTATCATGTAGGCCGTACAGAAAAAGCCCCTCAGATTTCCCGTCGCGCCCAGGTTTCGCAAAAGCTGTTCCGCATTTGTAGCAACTCCCTCTTGCGCAGCCGTTTTCTGTCTCTTTGTTTCTTTCATTTCTATCTCTCCTTCAACGGCTGTAAAAAAGCCGTTTCCGCAATGCCTATCCCTCTTTCCCGAAAAAGAAATGCGTCTCGAATTGAGACGCATTTCCCTTCTTGCTATGAAAAGGCCTCAATCTCCATTGTGCCTTCCTGCCCCGGCCGCTCAGTAGGTCCAGCTACCGGAATTTTTGCTCGGGCTTTCGACCTCATTGCCATTCTTGTCGTATACTACGGCGGTAGTTGTTACGTAATACTTATGGCCCGACGCAACATAATAGGTGCCGCCAGCCGAAACGACATCATTTCCGGAAGACGTCCAGGTTTTAATCGTTTTCCCATCCTGCTTGAGCTCAACGGTCAAATCGGCTGTATAACCACTCCAAAGATCCACAAAACCATCACATACGGCTGCACCGCCTGATTTAATATTTAGTCCCGATGACAGTATGGCAATCCCTGTGTATCTCGGTTGAATTTCTGAAGCCTGTACAGCCGCAAAGCTTGCCATAAATGCTCCCAGAATCAGAAACAACGACACCGCAGACCTAACACTCTTGCTCTTTCTCATTTCAATTGCCTCCTATATTTTTGTTTTGAGGTCTCCCTCAAAATAGGTGACACTACATTTTCATATATGCAACATAAAAACGACAAAGAAATTTTTCTTTGTCGTTTTTATGTTCTGGACTATCTTTTAATAGGCCAATTGACTTGCCGCATATAGCAACTCATCTTCAGGAATCCCCTCACTGGTAATCGTTATAAGCCCTGCATTATCATATACCGACCAAGCAACCTGAAATTTACTTTCCCTTTGGATCAACATTGCCTGATTTCCATTGACCTCCACATATCTAACATCGGCATCCTCAGTATCCATGCTTATAACACCGTTAGAAATTGTCGAATACCTAAACCGAATAAACTCATCCTCTGACTTGCGATATTGATACCACAAATTTGGCCCGCTCTCTTCCTGCTTCTCCAACTCATACCCCTCCGGCACCCACCCAACTTTTAATGTAGGCGTCACTTCCACACTTTCCCCCGTAAAATAAAAATCCGTGCTCTCATTAAACACCTCGATCACCAAATTCAGCGTATTTCTCCGCACCGTTTCCGACGAGGCAAAGGCGCAGGTAAACAACACGGCCGCAAGCCCCGCCACCATCATCACCCGCTTAAAAGCGCCTACCGTATAGTGCCCCACCCTTCGGGCCGTCTGCTTTGTGAAATACCGGCGGATCGTCCGGAGGCACCTCTTGTCCACCGCCTCCGGGATCTCCGCCCCGGGGTCATTTTTCAGCCGCTCGTTCTCCTTCCACGCCTTTTGGCCCTCCGAAATGGCCACATTCTCCATCAGCAGAGCAAAAAGGGCGTCCTCGTATCTCTCCTGCAGCAATTCCAGTCTTTTCATCCTGTTACCCCTCCTCCTTTTCCGTTAGACGTTTTAGGGTCCTTCGTCTTACCTGTGTCCATTTCATCCTGATACTGTCTGCCTTACAACCAAAAAGCGAGGCCAACTCCCCATCCGTATAGCCCCATATGTACTTCCCCTCCAGCGGCAGCTCCTACAGAAACCTGAAATCATCCGGGTCCTCCCAGGGCGATATTCCGTAGGATCAACTCGCTCACCTCCAATATTATATACCATAACCATATAGGTGACACGACATTTTTTTATTTGCAACCTTCCCGTGCCCTTCCCGTTTTTCCGTCTCTTTTCTCCCCTTTATCCGACCAAATTTGCTAAAATTTACTATTGTGTTTTCAAAGTATATCTGTTATTTCTTTTCATTCTTCTACCGCGAAGTTATAATATGGTATACTATTTGGCAGGGAATGGGCCGCCGAAGATATGTCCCTGCCCCCCACAAAGGCTTCCCCCCCAGCAAAATGATCCTGAACGGCATAGCTTTTCACGCCGCCACCAGTCAGTAGGATAAGAGGGAGAAAAAAATGATACCTTATTGTATCCTTGCCATCGAGGACGAGAGCGACCGGGCCTTTATGACCGAGCTTTACGAAAATTATCACCGCCTCATGTACTCCGAGATCTACAAGGTCCTTCACGATCCCTGGGATACCGATGATATCCTCCAGGTCGTTCTGGAAAAGCTCATCGACAAGATCCCCCTTCTTCGGAGCAGGAACCGGAACCAGCTGGTCAACTACATCATTTCCGCCTGTAAGTACAAGGCCTACAACCACCTGCGCAGCCAGGCCCGTTCCAAAAGTGTCCCCTTTGAGGATTATTTGGACACTCCCGACACCGAGTATGGCGGCCACCAGCTGGAGCTGCACATCATCCGGGAGGAGGAGCTGAATTCCCTCGCCCGCATCTGGCCGCTGCTGGATATCCGCACCCAGTGCCTGCTGAACGGATATTATATTTTGGAAAAGTCCATGGACGAGCTGGGGAGGGAATTGGGCATCCGGCCCGGAAGCGTCCGAATGGCCCTTAGCCGCGCCAGGAAAAAGGCCTTTGATCTGCTGAAGGAGGAACAGCCCCAGCCATAAGGGTGAAAAACCCTTGCGCTCTCCCCGCTGGTGATATATGATCTATGATACCGAAACGTTCAAAAGGGCGGAGCGCGTGGACGCGCTCCGCCCTCTTCTTAGGAGGTGCCTCTATGCCCCGCTCCAGCTGGGATACTTATTACGCTCTGGCCCAGGAGTATTTCTGTGCCCACGGCCATCTGCTGGTCCCCGGGGACTACCGTGTGGACGGCAAGGCCCTGGGGGCCTGGATCGGCACCCAGAGGGCCAACTTCCGGACCGGGTCCAACTCCCGCTTCACCCAGGAGCGGGTGGACAGGCTCAACGCCATCGGCATGGTCTGGGACGTATCGGAGCACAACTGGCAGAGCATGTGCCGGGCATTGGAGGAATATGTCCGGCAGCAGGGCACCGCCCGGGTGCCCCAGTCCTTTGTCACCTCCGACGGAAAAAAGCTGGGCATCTGGCTCAACATGGTGCGGATGCAATTGAAACGGGGAGCTCTCTCCCCCCAGCGGCAGTCCCAACTGGAGGAGCTGGGGGTGATCTGGAACCCGGAGGCCCTCCGCCGGAGCAGTTGGGAGACCTATTTCCGGCTCTTGGAGGCCTATGTAAAGGCCACCGGCAGCTTTCCCGCCGCCGACCACGTCACCCAGGAAGGCCTCAAGCTGGGAACCTGGCTGAGCAACCAACGGCAAAAATACCGGAGGGGCTCCCTCCTCTCCCAGCGGCAGCAGCGGCTGGAGGAGCTGGGGATCCGCTGGCAGCCGTCGGCGGATATCTGGGAGCGGCGCTACCAGCAGGCCCGGGAATATTTCCTCCGTTGGGGACACCTGTGCCCCATGGGGCAGGCCGGCCCCTCCCTGCCCGCGGGGCTCTCCCAGTGGCTGGGCTCCCAGCGGCAACAGCAACAGGTGGACACCCTCAGCCCGGAACGGGTCCGGCGGCTGGAGGAGATCGGGATGCTCTGGGACGTCCGCAGCCAGCTTTGGGAGGCCAGCTTCCAGCAGGCCAAGGCCTTCTATCTCCAATACGGCCACCTCCGGGTCCCCAAGGATTCCGGCCCTCCCGCCCAGAAAAAGCTGGGCCGTTGGATCAGCTCCCAGCGGAAGAATTACGCCAAGGGCGGCAACCCCTTCTTCACCCCCCAACGCATCCGCCGGCTGGAGGAGATCGGGATGGTCTGGAATGCCAAGCCTACCCCGGAGCAGGTGTGGAAGGACTGGTTCCAAAAAGCGGAGGCATTTTTCCGCCGTGAGGGCCATCTGCTCCCCTCAAAGGGCCGGCTGCGGACCTGGCTCCTGGCCCAACGGGCCGCCAAAAAGGGAAAGCGGGGCAGCCTCACCCCGGAACAGGTCCGGCAGCTGGAGGCCATCGGCATGGTCTGGGAACCCGTAGAAGTCCAGTGGCTGGAAATGTACCGCCGGGCCCAGGAATACCACCGGGTCCATCACATGCTCAACATCCCCTGCGGCTATGTCACCGACGACGGCGCCCGGCTGGGGCAGTGGATCGCACGGCAGCGAAAGGCCTACAAGAATTATCTCTCCGGACGCCGGGGCAGCCATCAGACTTTCATCACCCCTCAACGCATTGCCCTGCTCAACGACCTGGGCATGATCTGGGACGGGACCGCCTGCACCGCCAGGACCTCCTTCCCGGAAAAGGCCCTCCTGTTTTATCTCCGCCAGCGCTTCCCGGACGCAGGGAAGCGGAGCCAGTGGCAGGAACCGGGGGTGGAGTTGGACATCTATCTCCCCGGCCCCAGGACCGCCATCGAATATGACGGCGCATACTGGCACAGGGACAAGGTCCGGGAGGACGAGGAAAAAGGGATGATCTGCCGGGAAAACGGCATCCGCCTGATCCGCATCCGGGAGCCGGGGCTGCCGCCCCTCTGCCGCTGCGATCTCCTCCTCTCCCTGCCCGGGCTTGAGGAGCCCGCCCTGGAAGACGCCTTGGCCCAGCTATTTTCTCATCTGGGTGTGCCCGCCCCGGATGTGGACCTGGTCCGGGACCGAACCAGGATCATGGCCACCTACCGGGACTACACTGCCCGGCAATGGGACCGCCTCTACCAGGAGGTCCAGCAATACCACAGCCGACAGGGAAGCCTGTCCATCCCCCCTGGACTCAAGAGCCGGGATGGGATCAGCCTGGCCCATTGGCTCTACTCTCAGCGCACCGCTTACCACGAAAACCAGCTGACTGCCCTCCAGATCAAGAAGCTGGAACAGCTTGGCATGGAGTGGTCCCCTTTTCAGGACCGCTGGCAGCGGATGTACTCCCTTGCCCGGGACTATGCCCAGGCCCACGGGGACCTGATGATCCCCGCCACCTATGTGACCGCCGCCGGAGACGGCCTGGGCCATTGGCTGGCCGCCCAGCGGGAGAAATACCGGCTGAAAAAGCTGACCCCTCGGCAGATCAACGGGCTGGAGGCTCTGGGGATCCTGTGGTCCCCCCTAAAAAACCGCCAGGACCGCTATTGGGCGGCCGCCCGGGCCTTTTACCGGATACACGGCCACCTGGACATTCCCGCCCAGCACATCACCCGGGAGGGCCTGCGGCTGGGAGAATGGCTGGTCACCCAGCGCAGCCGCTACCGCGCCAGGGAGTTGAGCCCACAGCAGGTCCAGGAGCTGGAGTCCATGGCCGTCCGCTGGTCGGTCATTCCCGACCGCTGGGAGGAGATGTTCCTCCTGGCCCGCTCCTATTTTCAGACCCACGGCCACCTTTGGGTCCCCCCGGACTACGTCTCTCCTCAGGGCCAGCGGTTGGGGGCCTGGGTGGCCCAGCAGCGCCAGAAGCGCTCCGGCAAGGGCCGCCATGCCCTCCTTACGGCAGAGCAGCGGGACCGTCTGGAGCAGATCGGGATGGTCTGGGACCCCTATACCGCCAAGTGGATGGAGAAATACCGCCTGGCCAGAGCTTTCTATGAGGCCAACGGCCATCTAAACATTCCCCGCGACTATGTCACGGCGGAGGGCGTCAAATTGGGTATGTGGCTCTCCTCCCAACGGCAGGGCCTCCGGGGCAACCCCAATTTCCGCATGACGGCCCAGCGCAAGGCCCTGCTGGACGAGCTGGGCATGGACTGGTCTCTCCGCCGCTCCAACCCCAACGCCCGCCACAGGCCTGGGTGGGAGGGGCTTCCCTGAAGTGCAAAAAGGGTGGACGCTCAAGGCGTCCACCCTTTTTCTATCCCCGTTCTCTTTTATTCGCCCCGCTGGGAAAAGGCCCCCTCCCAAACGATCCGGCGGTAATTCTCCCGGTCCGTGTCCCCCTCAGTGGAGATGCACAGCACCCGTGAGGTCTCATCCAGCCCCAGCCGTTCCCGCAGGGCCGGGTCCTCCGCCGCCGCAGCCAGAAAACCCACCGTGGCCGCGCCGCTCTCCCCGGAGATGACCCGAAGGTCTCCCGGCAAAGGCGAGCCCAGGATACACATCCCCCGGGCCGCCACGGCGTCGGAGATAGCGGCATAGCTGCCCGCATGGGCCCGAAGCTGCTCCCAACCCACGCCGCAGGGCTCCCCACAGCAAAGCCCCGCCATGATGGTCTCCATGGAGCCCCCGGTCTTGTGCAGGGCCCCGTCCTTAGCACTGGCCGTCTGGAACAGGCAGTCGGCCTCTTGGGGCTCCACTACGGTAATGGCCGGGCAGTCCGCCCCGTATAGGTCGGCAAAAAAGCCCGCCATGGCTCCGGCCATGGCCCCCACCCCCGCCTGGAGGAAGAGGTGGGTGGGCCGCTGTCCCTGCAGCTGGAGCGCCATTTCGCAGCCCATGGTGGTATACCCCTCCATGATCCAGGTGGGGATCTCCTCGTAGCCTTCCCAGGAGGTGTCCTGGACCAGCACCCAGCCGTTTTTCTCCGCCTGGTCCTTGGCAAAGCGGACCGTGTCGTCGTAATCCATGTCGGTAGCGGCGGCCTCCGCCCCCAGGGCCCGGATGTTCTCCAGCCGCTCGGGGGCGCTGCCCCTGGGCATGTAGACCACGCTCTTCTGCCCCAGTCTCCGGGCCGTCCAGGCGATACCCCGGCCGTGGTTGCCGTCGGTGGCGGTGACAAAGGTGACCTGGCCCAGGGCCTCCTGTACCCGCCGGCCGGTGAGGGTCTGGTAGGTCAACTCCCCCAATTCCAGACCCAGCCGCCGGGCAATATACCGCCCGATGCACCAGCTGCCGCCCAACACCTTAAAGGCGTTGAGGTCAAAGCGCTTGCTCTCATCCTTTACCCAGATCTCCCCTACGCCCAGCTTCCCCGCCAGGCCCCGGAGCCGGACCAGAGGGGTGGGACGATAATCGGGAAAGCTGCAGTGAAAGGCTTGGGCCTGCCGGGCCTTTTCCATAGTGAAGGTCCTGGGACAGTTCCCGGCCCCCTCCGGGGTCCGGGTCACGAGGTGCACAGCGTCTCTCATTTCACAGCCCTCTTTCTCACAGCAGAGCGATGAGCTGGACATAGAACCGGCAGGCATCCTCCACCTTTTTGGGATCGCACCGCTCGTTGGTCATGTGGGCCAGCTTATACTCCCCGGGCCCAAAGCCGATAGTGGCCACCCCCATGGACACAGGCACCACCGCGTTGGTGCCGAAATCCCAAAAGTCGTACTTCTCCGGCCCATGGCCAAAGACAGCCTCGTAGGCCTCGTTGCACTTCAGGGTCAGTGGAGCGTCCTCGGCGATCTTCCAGGGCTCGTGAGCGGGCTCGTAGACCAGCTCCGCCCCGGTCCAGCTGGTATGGCGCAGGGTCCCCGGCTCCCAGGTGGCCCGCTTGCCCGCGATGAGGGCGTCCAGCTCCCCCTTCACCTGCTCCACGCTCTCTCCCAGCCGCAGGCGGCGGTCCAGGTATATCTCGCACTCGCTGGGCACCGCATTGAGGGAGGCAGACACGCAGGAGATGTCGGACAGCACGATGGTGCCGCCGCCGGGGGTAGCCTGGAGCTTCTTGTTCAACTCCTCCACCCGGGTGATGATCTCGGCCATCTCATAGACGGCGTTGATCCCCTTCTCCGGGGCGGAGCCGTGGGCGGACACCCCGTGGGTCTTGATCCGGGCCTGGACCTTCCCCGTGTGACCCAAGGTAATGAGGTTGTCCGAGGGCTCGCAGATAATGCAGATGTCCGGCTTCACCCCACTGTCCCGGTAGAAGTGCTCCAGGCACACCCCGTCACAGTACTCCTCACAGACCGACCCGGTGACATACACCGTCTTGCCCTCCAAAAGCCCCATCTTCTTGGCCAACGCGGCGGCGTAGACGGAGGCGCACAGCCCGCCCTTCATGTCCACGGAGCCCCGGCCATAGACCATGCCGTCCAAGATCTCTGCCCCAAAGGGGTCTGCTGTCCAGTCCTCCGGGTCGTTGACCCGCACGTTGTCCATGTGGGAGTCGAAGTGGATGACCCGGGCTCCGCTGCCCACCCGGCCCACCGCATTGCCCGCGGGGTCGATGTAGGCCTCGTCAAAGTCCAGAGCCTTCATCTGCTCCACTACCATCCGGGCCACATCCCCCTCCTCGTCAGAATAGCTGCGGATACGGATGGTCCGGCGGTAAAACTCCACCAGCTCCTTGCCATACTTCTCAGTCCAACCCAGTTCCATGTTCCTGGTCCTCCTTTTGTAGAATAAATATGTATTTCGTGCTCTCTGATATCCTATTATATTGACTTTTTCCCCTTTGTATATCATAATAAAGGCGATAAATATAACTACATTGAGGTGTTGCCCATGCAGGTCTTCGATATCCCCATCGGCCGGGATCAGCAGGAGACTACCCCCCACGGCCAGCCTGGCTTCCCCCTGGCCCTCTACCGCACCGTACTCTCCCGAAATGTTCTGGGCTTCGTGAACTGGCACTGGCACACCGAGCTCCAGTTCTGCCTGGCGACCCGGGGAGAGGTGGTCTTCTCCACCCAGGAGGGCCAGCACACCCTCCCCCCCGGGGAGGGCATCTTCATCTCCAGCGGCCAGCTCCACATGGCCAAGGCCCTGGACCAGCCCGACAGCGAGTATATCTGCCTGGACTTCTCCCCCAAGCTTCTCTCCTCCTTCTCCGGCAGCGTCTTTGAAAGCCGCTACCTGCTGCCCTATCTGGGCGCCCCCCAGCTGGCCGTTCGCCCCCTCTCCCCCCGGGAGCCCCGCCAGCAGGAGATCCTTGCCGCCATCCAGGAGGTGGAGACCCTGTGCGCCGCCGCCTCCTTTGGCTACGAGTTGCGGGTCCTGTCCCTCCTGAACCGGATGTGGCTCGCCCTCATCCAGGACTGCCCTGCCCCCAAGACCCGCTCTGCCAAGGGCCAGGGGACCACCGTGGTCCAGACCATCCTGGCCTATCTGGACGCCCACTATGCCGAGCACCTTACCATGGAGCAGATCGCCCAGGCCGTCTCCTTCAGCCCCAGCGAGTGCTGCCGGATTTTCAAACGCCTCACCCGGGAGACCATCTTTTCCTATCTCCAGGGCTACCGGATCACCCGGGCGGCCCAGCTCCTGGGGGAGACCGACCTGCCCATCAGCCAGGTGGCCTATGACACCGGCTTTTGCTCCACCAGCTATTTCATCCAGGTCTTCCGCCAGCGGCTGGGCCTCACCCCCTTGCAATACCGCAAAGGCGGGAAAGAAAGGAGCGCGCTGATATGAACGCTTTGCATCTGGACACCGTCCGCCTGTCCGGGGACGGGCAGGCCCTTGTCATCCTGGACCAGACTCTGCTGCCCAACGAGGTAAAATACCTCCACCTCACCCGGCTGGAGGACTTCTGGGAGGCCATCTATTCCCTCCGGGTCCGGGGAGCCCCCGCCATCGGGGTGGCCGCCGCTTACGGGGCCTACCTGGCCGCCACCCAGTTCCCCGGGGAGGACCCGGAGGCCCTGTGCGCCTTCTTCCATGAGAAAAAGGAATACCTCAACTCCGCCCGGCCCACTGCTGTCAACCTGTCCTGGGCCCTGGAGCGGATGGAGAAAGTGCTGCTGGAGCACAAGGACCGTCTTTCCGTCCCCCAGCTCCGGGAGCGGCTGAAGGAGGAGGCCCACGCCATCCGGGAGGAGGACATCGCCATCAGCCGCGCCATCGGGCAGTATGGCTTTGAACTTCTCCACCCCGGCGACGGCGTCCTCACCCACTGTAACGCCGGCACCCTGGCCACCGCCAAGTATGGCACCGCCCTGGCCCCCGTCTACATCGCCCTGGAGCATGGCATGAATGACCTCCGGGTCTACTGCGACGAGACCCGCCCCCTCCTCCAGGGAGCCCGGCTCACCGCCTTTGAGATGCAGACTGCCGGAGTTGACACCACCCTCCTCTGCGACAACGCCGCCTCTCTGGCCATGCGGCGGGAGCTCATCGATATCATCTTCGTGGGCTGCGACCGGGTGGCGGCCAACGGGGATTTCGCCAACAAGGTGGGTACCAGCGCCGTGGCCATCCTGGCCAGGCACTACGGCATCCCCTTCTACGTCTGCGCCCCTTCCTCCACCATCGACCCCAACACCCCCGACGGCAGGTCCATCGTCATTGAGGAGCGGCCAGCGGCGGAGGTCACCGAACTCTGGTACGCCAAGCCCATGGCTCCCAAGGGGGTGAAAGTCTTCAATCCGGCCTTCGACGTAACGGACAAGGACCTGGTCACCGGCTTCATCACCGAAAAGGGCATCGCCCGTGCCCCCTTCCACCGCTCCTTCCGGGAACTGGGGCTTCTTTGAGAAACTCCGATCCATTCCCGTGTGGGCGCACAATGTGCGCCCACTTGCGCCTATCAGGAAATGTGTCACCTCTGTAGGGCGCGGCATCCCTGACGCGCCGCCTTGCTATTACCTCCCACCCAGGCGGCGTGAAGTTCAGCGAATGACCCAAAGGTCACGCTGTCATCAGCGGCAGCGGCGTATAAGGGACCACGAGTCGCCTTGAGGGTGTCGCCGGTCGTCAGAAGAATACCCCATAGGTCTGCAACCGAGGGATAGTTTTACAGCGTCGGGCCTCTCTATGGTGGTACCGTATCTCGTAGTTCCTCCCACCGGTCCACCGCCTTATAAGTTCGGAGTCCAGAACCGCTTTCAAGCGGTTTTAGATCTGGCTGGGCAAGCCAAAAAACATCTTTCTGCACAAAGGCATCAACAAAGCTGCCCATATAAAAAAGGCCATGCGGTATTCCACCGCATGGCCTTTTTCCCTTTTTATTTCCCCCAATATACCCCAAATACCCCTCTCTTCCACCCCGGCAGTCCTTCTCTCACCTGCCGTACCGTCTCCTCCAGTCGCTCCGCCGCCCGCTCCTGTTCCCGTCGGGTCAGGGTATGCTGGCTGAACCGGGCCTTTTGGGCCAGCTGGGTGAGCTCCGCAGGCGTCTCTCCGCCCCAGGCCCTCAGTTTCTCACTATACCGGTAGGCCCAAAGCACTGCAGCGTTGGTGTCCTCCTGTCCCAGCCGCTTTTTTCGCCGCCGGATGGTCCAATAGCGTCCCAAAAAGGCCAGAACCAGCAGGGCCGCAGCCCCCAGGACAGAACGGCCCGGGCCTATATCCGCCCCGCCGCCTGGGCCTACTCCCTCGGGACCCTGACTCGGAGTAGGCGTAGGCGGCTGGGAGTTGTCCATGCCCAAGGCCGCCTGGCTCTCAGTGGGTTCAGGTGTGGCCGTGGTCTCCGGGTCCTGGCTGGCCGCCGGCTCAAAGTCCTGGGGACCGTGCTCCCCCACTCCGTCCCCCTCGTAGCCCGGGGTCACCTCCAGGGGCAGCCAGCCCACCCCGTCCTTGTAATACTCCACCCAGGCGTGGGCGGCGGAATCGGGCACCACAGCGTACCCCGTCCGGGGCACATTCACCACATAGCCGCTGACATACCGGGCGGGGATCCCTGCCGTCCGCAGCAGCAGCACTGCCGCCGAGGCAAAGTGCATACAATAGCCCTTCTTGCTGTGGTTCAGAAACCAGTCTACATAGTCCTCCCCCGCCGGCACCGCCGGGGCGTCCAGGTCATACTCCGCCCACCAGGACAGGCCGTAACGCACCACTGCCAGTATGTTGGAGCGGAAATATTCTCCATAGAGCTCCCGGTCCTCCGCCGTCACCTGGATGCCGGCCATCTCCTCCTGGGTGGGTATCTCCACTGGCGCCCAATTGGCGGCCCAATAGGCAGAGTACAGCGTATCCCGCTCGCTGATTTCCCCGTCGCCGCCATACACCACGCCATAGTCCTCCGCCAGGGTCTCCGGCTCGATCTCCAGGGCCCGGTATACATTCTCCGGGAAGTCCGGGGAGGCCTCATACTCCTCCCACTGCCGTTCCAGCCGCCCCACCTCTCTCTCGGCCTCCTCCCGTTTGACATCATAGCCCTTTACCGCCCGAATAAACTCCTCTTCATTCCCAAAGCCGATGTCCAGATCAGTCCCCGTCACCTCCCGCAGCCAGTCCTCCAGCACCGGCCGCAGTTCCTGGGGCACCTGGAGCTCGTGGGCGTAGACGAACTCCCGGTAGGCCTGCTCTTCTTCCCGTTTCGAAAGATCCCTTCCCCCCCAGCGGAACTCCTCCCCTCCATAAAAGGGGATCTCGTGGCTCCACATCCCCCGGTCCCGCTCCAAATGGGAGTCTCCCCCAAAGGAGGCCCCCTCCGGCAACTCCGCCAGGGTATAGGGATAGTAGACGCAGCCGCCGGGGGCGGACACGTTCTCCACTGTCATGATATCGTACTCATTGTAGGTGGGCTCGCTGCGGCCGTCGGAATAATAGACATACCCCGTGATCTGCCGAAAGACCTCCGCCGCCAGCAACAGGGGCTCCACCCCGTTCTCCCGCAGCTCCCCCAGTTCTCTCCGTGCCTCCCGGCCCAGGGGCTCCCACCGCTGGCCGGTATAGACGTCGGCGGAGTAGCCCCGAAGATAATATTTCCCCGGCAGGGTGCTGTGGACCCGCAGGGCGGTCCTCCCCGTCCGGGAGGCGCCCCCGGTGGTGAGACTCACATATTCCGTGGACCCCGACCCCCGCCAGCCCTCCCAGCCGTTCAGGAGCGCGGACAGATCCATCCGGCTCACCGTCTGGATGGCGTCCTCCCGCAGGTCGGCGGCCCACACCGGCTGGCTGGTCCCCTGGGTGGGCAGTGTTTGGAGCAGCACTGCCAGGGCCAGCATGCTGGCCCCCAAAGCGGCGGGCCGCAGCCGGGCCGCCCCTCTCCGGTCCCGCCGCTCCACCAGAGAGGTGAGCAGCAGCGTCCCCCATACCGCCAGCAGCAGCCCCATAGGCAGCGCCGCCGGGGCCTCAGTGACGCAGAGGGCGGGGAGGATGGGCAGCAGGGTCAGCAGGATCACCGGCAGGGCCATCCCCACCCGGCACAGGAAAAAGCCCAGCACCAGAGCGAAGATACTCCCCACCATCAGCAGCCACAGGGTCGTTACCTGGAGCCAGACCTCCTCCGGCAGCTGGGCCACGGGGGTGAGCTTCACCAGCCCCGGCAGCTTGTTGGCCAGGGTGTTGACCACGTCGCACCACAGCCGGGCGCCCCCCAGGTTGACAGGCTCCCACAGCCGCCACAGCCCGTACCCCCAGGCCCCAAGGGCCAGGAGGGTCAGGGGTAGCTTATATTTGGGCAGGGAGTTGAGGACCAACGCCAGCAGGCTGGCCGCCGCCACCCCCGCCAGCAGCCCCCGGTCCACTGCCGAAATGTGGTAGACGCTGACCACCGCCCCGGTCTCCGCCGCCAGGGTCAGGAACAGCAGGGCCCAGTCGGTAAGGAGCCCTATGGCGCCCCGGCCTGGGCCAGGATACTTCTCTTTTCGTCTCATCCCGCTCCACCCCCTTGCAGGTGGAGGGACCGCCCCAGCCGCTCCCCGTCCAGGACCGACTTTCCCACCCCAGGCGCCCGCTGGGACAATATAGCCTCCAGGCACCGCTGCCGGTCCTCTTCCCCGGCGATCTCGAACCGCCGCAGCTCTCCGGTCACCGGCTCCGCCCAGGCCACGGCGTGGGGCCTGCCCTGGCCCAGCAGGGCAAGGCTCATTCCCGACAGCAAGTCTAACAGGGCGTCCAGCTCCCCGGGCGTGCCGAAGCAGTCAAAGGTAAGCAGCGGGTTGGGCCGCACCGTCTCCAGGGTCTCCCGGGTCACCAGGGCGTCCCGCTTGGCCGAGAGCTTCCAGTGGATGGCGTTCAGCGGGTCCCCCAGCCGGTACTCCCGGGGGTCGTAGTCCTCCCCCGGGCCTCCCCCCGGCCGGGGCCGCACTCCGGGGGCCTCCTCCTCGGGAAGAGGGGGCAGGTCGCCGACCCGGGGGATGGGCTCTACCCAGCACCGGGCCTCCCCGCCTCGCCGCAGGGGCAGGCGGAACAGGCCCAGACTGTCTGTGGCCCAGGCCCTGACGATTTTCCCCGTCAAAAGGCCGCAGTGGTCTGACGGGGCGGCCAACTCCGCCGCTCCGCCCTTGCCAGGCAAAAACCAGCGTTTATTCTCCCGCCTGGTCTCCCCGGTCAGCTCATTCACCGTCTCCACCGTGGCCCCTACCCAGCCCATTGGGAGGCCCAAGGCACTTTTCCCCTCTACCCGCCAAAGCAGGCTCTCTCCCCGCTGTCCCCGCTCCGCCGTAGGGATCAGGGCCAGCTTGCAGGAGAGAAGACCGGGCAGGGCGGTGAGCACCCCTAACAGGGGCAGACACACCGTCCCCGCCAATATAAAGCCCCCCAGCCACCCGGTATAGGCCACCCGGAAAACCAAGGCCCCTATGAAGGCAAGGGCGTACAAAAACCAGCGTCTCTTCATACCGTCAGGCCAGCTTGGGCTCGGCCACGCTCTTCAGGGCATCCCCCACCGGGTCCGCCCCCTCGGCGGTGCCCCGTCCGGTGAGCAGCAGCCGGTGGGCCACCGTGTCCCGGAACACCGCCTTTACGTCCTGGGGCAGCACGTAGTCTCTGCCCTGGACCCAGGCCATGGCCCTTGCCATGGCGGCCACCGCCAAGGTAGCCCGGGGGCTGCCCCCCTGGTGGACCATGGGGTGGCTCCGGGTGGCGGAGACCAGGTCCACGATGTACCGGGCTACCTCGTCCTTGATGTAGGTCCCGGCCACCGCCTGTCGGGCGGCTTCCAGGCCCTGGGGCCCAGTCACCTGCTCTATCTGGTCCAGGGGGTTGCCCCCCTGCTTCCGGCGGAGCATCTCCACCTCCCCCTCAGCGTCGGGATAGCCCAGGGTAAGGCGCACCATGAACCGGTCCATCTGAGAGTCGGGCAGGGGCTGGGTCCCCGAGGCCCCCGCCGGGTTCTGGGTTGCGATGACCAGGAAGGGGGAGGGCACCGGCCGGCTCACCCCGTCCACCGTCACCTGCCCCTCCTCCATGGCCTCCAGCAGGGCGGACTGGGTCCGGGAGGTGGCCCGGTTCAGCTCGTCGGCCAGAAAGAGGTTGCACAGCAGGGCCCCGGGCTGATATTCCATGGTCCCGGTGTCCTTGTTGTAGATGGAGAAGCCCGTCAGGTCGGAGGGCATCACGTCGGGGGTGAACTGCACCCGGTTATAGCTCAGGCCCAAGGCCTTGGAGAAGGCCACCGCCAAGGTGGTCTTTCCCACCCCGGGGATGTCCTCCATCAAAATATGTCCCCCGGCCAAAATGGCCAGCAGGGCCTTGGCCAACACCTCGTCCTTGCCCACCACGGCCTTTCGGGCCTCGTTCAATACGGTTACCGCCAGCTCCTTGGTCATCTCTGCCATTCCTTTCCTTCCCGTAGGGCGGAGGGCTTGCCCCCGCCGTCTCTCTTTTTAGACGTTTCCGGTCTCTATTGGTTCCCGGTCTTCTCAATAAAAGGTCATCTCTCCGTCCCGGCTCTCATAGAGGACGCTGCCCCTGTCGAACCAGGCCAGCTCCCCGTTCTCATCCGCATAATAGTGCCCGGGGACCTCGTAGCCGGTGGCTTTGGAATAGTTCTCCCTGGTCTCCCCGGTCCAGCCCAGCTCCACCCGGCTCATCTCCGGGAAATGCTCCCGCCACACCCGGTCCAAATGCTCCTCCGGGCTCTCCTCCAAGGGCCAGGGCTCCTCGTAGCCATAAAACCCCAGGCTGGGCAATGGCGAGAGCCCCTCCCGCCAGGGCTCCCCCTCCCAGGGGTCGCCCAGCTCCTCCAGCCCCAGGCCGGGAGTGGGGATATCCTGCTCCCACAAAAGCCCCGTGCCGCAGTCCCAGTCCCCCTCGGAGAAGGCCCGCAGGGCATACTTTCCCTCCGCCAGGTCAAACTGCTCCACCGTCCCCCGCTCCCCGTAGGTGCTGGTGGTCTCCACCCGGACCAGGGCCAGGCCCTCCCCCTGCCAAGAGAACACATAGTCGTTCCCCCACTTCCAGGCGGAGCCGCCATAGTCTTCATAGTGCAGTTCTCCATCATCAATGAAAACGCCTACATAGGGGTCGCCGTACACGCCCCCCTGGGTATCCCGGCGGATAAAGCGGTCATTGCCCTGTCCCAGAACATAGCCGCCCTTTCCGTCCCCCAACAATATGGTAATGCTTCGGGGCGCATCCTTGAAATGAGCCTCCGGATCGGTCCCTTTCAGATGCTCCACCACCAGGACCACATCGTCGATACCGTCCCCGTTCAGGTCCCCCACCACCTGGTCCATGACCCGGTCACTTTCCCCCAACCCCAGCAGCTCCAGCGGGTCCACAGGCTCTACCGCCTGCTGCCCCTCACACCCCGCCAACAAGCACAGGGCCAATCCAAACGCAAAGATCTTCCGCACACAAATTCCCCCTTTTCCCCTATCATAGCACCCGCTTCCCAAAAAATCGTATCATTTCAGAAACAAAAACCCTTTCCCTTATACCACGCCCGTCCGGCAATACACCTTCCCGTCCCTCTCCTCAATGACTCCATAGGTGGCCAGCGCCGCCGCCCCTCCAATGGCCCCCGGGTTCAGCACCCAGAGGCTGCCCTCCAGATAGCACACCGGCTGGTGGGTGTGGCCGAAGACCACCACCTCCACCCCCCGGGTCCGGGCCTCCGCCGTCAGCATTCCCAGCCCTGACTTCACCCAGTAGGTGTGGCCATGGAGCATCCACACCCGGCGGAGGCCGAAAAACAGCTCCCGCTCCTCAGGGGTCTCCCCGTCAGAGGGGTCGCAGTTGCCCCGGACCCCCACGATCTCCAGCTCAGGAAACGCCTCCTGGAGCCGCCTGGCGTCCCGGGTCACGTCCCCCAGGTGAAGGATTCGGTCGGGCTTTTCCAGCTCTACCGCCTTGGCCATCAGGGAGTGGTTGCCGTGGGAATCGGAACAGATCAACCATTTCATTCTGTGTCACCTTCCTGCCTTTTGTTCATATAATAGAGGGAAACCAATATAAATGTGGAGGGACCTGCTATGAGTCAAACTGACCCCACCTTCGACGCTTTGAAAAAGGACCCCAAGGCCGCCCAGCTCTTGGGCGATCCCGCCGCCCTCAAGTCCCTGCTCTCCTCCCCTGAGACCCAAAAGCTGGTCTCCCTGCTGAGCCAGAGCGGGGGATCCAGCCTGCCCGACGCGGCCAAGGCCGCCGCCAAGGGACAGCCCCAGGCCCTGCTGGGCATCCTGAACCAAGTCATGGGCAGCCCCGAGGGAGCCAAGGCCGCCGAGGCCTTCCAGAAAAAGACCCAAAAATGATTTGAAATAAGGTGAAAGGGGGGCGCGCCATGGCCGATCTACAGGAACAGCTGCAAGCCATCTTGGGGGATCCGGAGGCCATGGGCCAGATCACCGCCATCGCCCGGGCCCTCACCGGGGGCCCCGCCCAAGAAGCGCCGCCCCCCTCTCCTCCCCCCGAGGCCCAGGACGTGGAGTTCCAGCCGGTGGAGGAGCCCGAGTCTCCCCCGCAGGCGCAGGAGGCCCAGGCCCCCGACCTCTCCGCCCTTCTGGGGATGCTGGGGGGCGGAAACCTCCCCGACATTGACCCCCGGCTCATCCAGCTGGCCCTCCGGGTCTGGACGGAATACTCCGCACAGGACAACGACAAGGCCGCCCTTTTAGGGGCTCTAAAGCCCTTCCTGAAGGCGGAGCGGCTGGAAAAGATGGAAAAGGCGGAGAAGATCGCCCGCCT
The DNA here is from genome assembly GCA_949744075.1 of uncultured Eubacteriales bacterium. Lineage (GTDB taxonomy): Bacteria > Bacillota > Clostridia > Oscillospirales > Oscillospiraceae > Vermiculatibacterium. The sequence continues at coordinate 18,280 of CATJWI010000113.1, forward strand.
CTCCCGGATGGTGCGGGTGGCCATCCAGTTGTTCAAGGAGGAGGGAGAGCATGTATAATCCCTACCTCCCCTCCTCCTGGGAGCCGGTGGAAAGCCCCCCCAGTTCCCCTCCGCCGCCGGAGAAAAAGGGCCTCTCGGGCCTACTCCGGGGGCTGAAGCTGGAGGACCTGGACACGGGGGACATCCTGCTTCTTTTGATCCTGCTGTTTCTCTTTTTAGACGACCGGGAGGACAATTTGGAGCTGCTCATCACCCTGGGGCTGATGCTCATCCTGTAATCAGACAGGAGATATTGGACCATACCGTGAACGAAATAATGGGGAGCCTTTGGGTGGTCCATTCCATAATACCATACTACAAATACATTGTGGGGACCGCCGCCTTCGGCGGCCCGGCAGGTGCACCTGTCTACCTTTTCCGCCTCCCGGCGAAATGGCACGATCTGATCCTACCTCCTATCTCAAAAAACAAGCGGGCCTGGAACATACCGGCCCGCTTCTCTTATTCCTCTCCCACTGTATGGAGCACCGTCCCGTCGGGCAACGTGAAGGAGGCCGCCTCTCCCCCAGGGGTCTCTGCCGCCCCCGCCGTCATGGACCAGACGATCTCTCCCCCCGCCTCAGTCTCCGCCGCGGTCAAAAGGCCGTTGGCTTCGGAGACCCAGTACCGCTCCACCTGGTCCAGCTCCTCCACCCACACTTCTACGTAGACGCAGGCCACGCCGTTCTTCTCCCCGTAGCCGGCGGCGGTGATGCTACCGGTGGGCAGGGCCAGCACCTCCTCGTAGGTGGGAATGCGTTGTCCCTCCACGTCCACTGAGCTGCCGGTGGCGGGCCAGGACAGTGCGTTTCTCTCATTGCCGTACCACCGCCAGACCCGGCCGTCCCCCACGATGGTGTGGACCACCAGGCCGGAGGCCAGTGTCATATCCGCCCGGGTCCAGTCCCCGTCCACCCAGACCTGGGCGGTGGCGGAGACCCCCTCCAGGGTGGTGGTCACTGTCCGGGAGTAGCTCTCCAACCGGTCCATGGCGGCGATGACGCTCTGGACTGTATCGGCGGTCACCTCCACTCGGACGCCGGCCCCCTGGCTGCTACCTCCGGGCCCCTCTTCCCCGGTGGGCGCCGGGGTAGGCAGGGTGATGGTGGGGGTGGGTCCGGCAAAGAGGGGCAGGCCGAAGCTGGCAAAGACCGCCACGGTGATGACCACCGCGATGAGGATCACCAGAATATTGCGGTTGCGGCGTTCCATGAGGCGGCCTCCTTCCTGTTTCCTTTGGGCCGGTACGGGTGCGGGATAGTATGGCCGGGCGGCCCCATGAGGCCGTCCCTACGGAGTAAATTCTGCCGGGGGTTCTTTTTGGGCCCCGAAGACATATTCGATGGCGCCGGCGATGCGCTCGCAGGCCCGGCCATCGCCGTAGGGATTCACCGCGTGGGCCATGGTGTCATAGGCCGTCTTGTCCGTGATGAGTTGGGCGCCCAGGGCAAATATTTCCTCTTCCCCGGTGCCCGCCAGCTTGACGGTCCCTGCCGCCACCGCCTCGGGCCGCTCGGTCTCCCGCCGGAGGACAAGCACCGGCTTACCCAGGGCGGGGGCCTCCTCCTGGAGTCCGCCCGAGTCGGTCATCACAAAGGAGCACCGGGCCATCAGGTTGTGCATCTCCTCCACGTCAATGGGGTCGATGAGGTGGATGCGCCCGTGACCCGCCAGGAACTTCCCCGCCGCCTCCCGGACCACGGGGCTCAGGTGGACGGGGTAGACCAGCTCCACCTGGGGATAGGTCTCCACCAGCCGGCGCAGGGCCTTCATGATATTGGCCATGGGTTCCCCGTAGTTCTCCCGCCGGTGGCAGGTGACGGCGATGACCGTCTTTCCCTGGTAGTCCAGATGGTTCAAAAGCTCCGTGGGAAAGACGAAGTCGGGCCGCACAGTGGTGGCCATGGCGTCGATGACGGTGTTGCCCGTTAAAAATACGTTCTTTGTAATGCCCTCCCGGGCCAAATTGTCCCGGTTGGCGGCGGTGGGGCTAAAGTGAAGGTCCGCCAGGTCCCCCACCAGGGTCCGGTTCATCTCCTCCGGGAAGGGGGAATACTTGTCATAGGTCCGCAGCCCCGCCTCCACGTGGCCCACCTTGATCTGGCCGTAAAAGGCGGCCAGGGCGGCGGAAAAGGCGGTGGAGGTGTCCCCGTGGACCAGCACCAGGTCGGGGCGTGCCTCCTGAAAGACCTTCTCCAAACCCAGCAGGCACTTGGTGGTGATGGTGGAGAGGGTCTGGCCCGGCTCCATGATGTTCAGGTCGTAGTCGGGCTTGATCTTGAAGATCTCCAGCACGCTGGCCAGCATCTCCCGCTGCTGGGCGGTGACGCAGCAA
>CATJWI010000114.1 GCA_949744075.1 uncultured Eubacteriales bacterium
ACCATCTCAGGCCAGCGCTCGAAGGTCTTGCCCGCCCCGGAGATGGCCTGGTAGGTACAGACCAGCACCTTCTCGATGTCATAGCCCGTCTGCATCAGGGGGGTGAGGAGGGGGGCATAGCTCTGGATGGAGCAATTGGACTTGACGGCAATAAAGCCCCGCTTGGTTCCCAGACGCTTACGCTGGTCGCGGATGATCTGGGCGTGCTCCGGGTTCAGCTCAGGGACGATCATGGGCACATCGTCAGTCCAGCGGTGGGCGGAGTTGTTGGAGATGATGGGGCACTCGGCCTCGGCATACGCCTCCTCCAGGGCCCGGATCTCCTCCTTTTTCATATCCACGGCGCAGAAGGAGAAATCTACCATATGGGCCAGCTTCTGGATATCGGCCTGGGCGTTCAGCACCACAAGGTCCTTGGCTTTTTCGGGGATGGGCGTCTTCATGGCCCAGCGGTCGGCGACGGCCTGCTCATAAGTCTTGCCGGCGGAGCGGGGACTGGCAGCGATGGCGGTGAGCTGGAACCAGGGGTGGTTCTCCATCAGGGTGATGAACCGTTGGCCCACCATGCCCGTGCAGCCGATCACACCTACTTTGAATTTGTTCATATTACATCGACCTCCATAGAGAAAAATATATGCGAAACAAAAAAGAAAAAATCAGCGGCTTTACCCGGAAGAGATTTTGTATTATAATGTCACAGACGATATTTTTTTGTATCCTTCGGAAGAACCTCATCTCATCACAAGGGGCCCCACTATTTTTCTGATACTACCACAAAGGGGCCGTTTGTGTCAATCCATACATCCCAAAGGAGCAGAATATGAAAGGAAAATGGCTGACGAGCATATGCGCCCTAACGCTCATTCTGAATCTCGTTCCCGGAGTCCGGGCGGTGGAAACGAAAGGCATGACCACGGCACTGGTGGGGCTTGCTTACGGAAGTGGGGCCCTGGATGGAGCTAACCTGGCCAACGATGTGGGAGCGGGTTACCGCTTTGGCTATCTGGATGGGGAACGGGTCTTTCAACAGGTGGCCTATACGGCAGAGACCTCCATCTCGGTGGTGAAGACGCAAAATGTCTGGTATGGGATGGCTCCCAGCTATAGCGACAGTCTGAAGAGCTACTCGGATGATATCGCCTCGGATATCGGGGTGGGTTGCTGGCATGCTCGGCTCCCACTGGAAGCGGAACCAATCTCCTTTGAGGAGGCCCAGGCCCTGGCCCAAAATGTGGGCGGGTTTCCAGCGTGGATCGACGGGGCTTGGCAGGTCCGGCTGGGGGCCTACATGACCCAGGAGGAAGCGCAGGCCCAGGCCGATGCGGTGGGCGGCACGGTAGCAGGCACCAGCGCCTACGGTGTTTCAGTGGTGAAGACGGGGACCAACACGGTGCTGTTTCAGTTTGACGGCGGGGCGGACAGGGCCTTGACGGTGGCCCCGGGGCTGGACAGCAGTGAGAAGAGCGTGACCCATTACCGGGGAGCACGATATTATGGTATGTTTCAATTTCGACGGATCAACGGGGGAGATTTGACGGTGGTCAACGCCATCGATATCGACGACTACATCAGTTGTGTCCTGTCTCAGGAGATGAGCTCCAGCTGGCCCATGGAGGCGCTGAAGGCGCAGGCGGTCTGCGCCAGAAATTATGTGGAAATGGATTCCGGCCGCCATAAGAACAGCGGTTTTGACGTCTGCCCGGACGTACATTGCCAGGCCTATCCCGGCATGGCCAGGGCCAATGAACGCACCACACAGGCTGCGGCAGAGACAGCAAAGCTGCGGGCCTATTATAACGGCGTACCGGCGGAGACCTATTTCTTTTCCAGCGACGGCGGCGGCACGGAGGCCTGTAAGAATGTGTGGCAGAAGGACCTGCCCTACCTCTGCGGGGTGGAGGACCCCTACGAGGCGTCAGTGGCCGATAAGATCGCGAACTACAACTGGACGGTCACCTATACCGTGGAGGAGATGACGGAGCGCCTTCAAAGCAATTATGGGATCGCGGTAGGTACCACAGTGGCGGATATCCGGGTGGAGGAGGTCACCCCCACGGGAAATGTGCGCCATGTGGTGGTGGTGGGAGCCAACGGAAAAGAGTGGGATATCTATAAAGAGAGTGTTCGGAACCATTTTGGGCTCCGGTCCATGCGATACACGGTCTCCAAGTCCGGCGGGGCGCCGGAGCAGACCTATTATACCGACGGAGGAAATACCCTTTCCTCCATGAACAATGTGTACGCGATCAACGGCAACGGTTCGGTGAGCAAGGTGAGCGGGACTCCCTATGTGATCACCGCCTCCGGGACCCAGGCCCTGCCCGGGGCGGCGGCCGGGAGTACAGGGGCGCTGTCCTTTACCTTTGCCGGCACCGGCTGGGGCCACCATGTGGGCATGAGCCAGTGGGGGGCCTATGCCATGGCCCAGCAGGGCTTTACTTTTGACCAGATCTTGAAGTTCTATTACCCGGGCATTGAAATTTACTGAGAAAGTTGGAACAGTCACAGATGAAGACCTCGGATTTTTACTATGACCTGCCCCAGGAATTGATCGCCCAGACTCCCCTGGAGCGCCGGGACGGCTCCCGGCTGATGTTGCTGAACAAGGAGACCGGAGAGACGGAGCACCGTCATTTTTATGAGCTGCCTCAGTTTTTGAGACCTGGCGACTGCCTGGTCCTCAACGATTCGCGGGTGCTGCCGGCCCGGCTTTTGGGGCATAGGGACCCATCGGGCGGTGCGGCGGAGGTGCTGCTGCTCATCGACAAGGGGGAGAAGAAGTGGGAGTGCCTGGTCCGGCCCGGCCGGAAGCTCCGGCCGGGGCAGAGGATCGTTTTCGGGGACGGGGCGCTTCTGAGCGCAACGGTATTGGAGGAATTGCCCGGAGGGAACCGAATTGTGGAGTTTCATTATGAGGGCATCTTTCTGGAAATTTTGGAGCAGTTGGGCAAGATGCCGTTGCCGCCCTATATCAAGGAGGAGCTGAACGACCCGGAGCGGTACCAGACGGTCTACTCCCGAGAGATAGGCTCCGCCGCCGCCCCCACTGCCGGGCTGCACTTTACCAAGGAATTGTTGGCCCAGGTGGAGGCGATGGGGATAAAGGTGTGCTACGTGACCCTTCACGTGGGCCTGGGGACCTTCCGACCGGTGAAGGAGGAGGACCCCACAGAGCATGAGATGCACTCAGAATACTGTATGATCTCTGCTGAGACGGCAAAGATCATCAATGAGACCAAGAAAAGCGGCGGCCGGGTCATCTGTGTGGGTACTACCTCCTGCCGGACTATTGAGAGCTGGGCGGGGGAGGACGGAGCGCTCCGGGAGAGCGCCGGGTGGACTAATATCTACATCTATCCGGGGTACCGCTTTAAGGTGCTGGATTGCCTCATCACCAACTTCCACCTGCCAGAGTCCACCCTTATCATGCTGGTCTCCGCCCTGGCGGGGCGGGAAAACGTGCTGGCGGCTTATGCAGAGGCGGTGAAGGAGAAGTACCGCTTTTTCAGCTTTGGAGATGCGATGTTCATTGGAGACCAGATTTGCCCATCAGATGAAAAGTAGTTGGAAAGCCCAGGAGCCAAGCGGTTCCTGGGCTTTTTGTTACTCTTCGC